>CAYMRG010000875.1:0-1500 GCA_964392555.1 uncultured candidatus Brocadiaceae bacterium | reverse complement strand
CCAAGGCGGACCCGGTTCCTTCGCACGAGGCGCTGACGATCGCCTCGCGCGCGCTCGGTGAGGAGCGGCGCGTGTTCGTGCACCTGCCGGCCGGGTATGCGGCTGAGCCGTCGCAGCGTTACGCGGTGCTCTACATGCCCGACGGCGGGCTCGACGAGGACTTTCCGCACGTCGTCGCGACGGTCGACGCGCTGGTCGCGGCGCACGAGATTCCACCGCTGCTCGTCGTGGGCATCCCCAACACCGAACGTCGCCGCGACCTGACCGGACCGACCGAGGTGGCTAGTGACCGCAAGGTCGCGCCGCGCGTCGGCGGCTCGGCCGCGTTCCGCGCGTTCGTCCGCGACGAGCTCGTGCCCGAGATCGAGCGGCGGTACCGCTGCGACGGCGACCGTGCGGTGGTCGGCGAGTCGCTGGCCGGCTGGTGGGTCGTCGAGACCTTCCTGCGCGAGCCGGGGTTGTTCGACCGCGCGATCGCGATCAGCCCGAGCCTGTGGTGGAACGGCCATCGGCTCGTCGACGAGGCGGCGACCTTGGTCGCCGGTTTCGACGCACGGCCGCGACGGCTCTGGCTCGCCGCGGCCGACGAGACCGACATCGCGCTGCACGTCGCCGCGCTGGCCGACGTGCTGCGGCAGCGCGCCCCGGCATCGCTGGTCTGGCTGCACGTGCCGCATCCCGAACTGCAGCACGGAACGATCTTCCGCGCCGTCGAAGCCGATGCCTACCGCTGGGCGCTTGCGAAGTAGCCCGCGTCAGGCGAACACGTCGGCGAGCGTGGGGGCGGACAGCAGGCGATCGGCCCAACGGTCGAGTTGGTCGTCGTCGGCGGCGGTGATGCGCGTGTCGAGCTCGCGCGGCAGCGGGCCGAACCGCCTCGTCAGCAGGCGGCGCAGGAAATCGCGTTGGCCCTCGGTGATGCCGCGTGTGACACCCTGCGAGATCCCCTGCTCCCGTCCCTGGTCGACCCCCTTGTCGAACCCCGTGCGGAAACCCTCTTCGCGAAACTGGTCGGCGATCGTCTTGCCCATGGCGTGTGCGTGTTCGTGGATCAGGGTGACGGCGGCCCGCAGCCGGTCGCGATCGGCTTCGATCTGGCTCGCCAGGTAGGAGAATAGCGCGAGCAGAGCTGGCCTGCTCCCGGGGTAGTCCCAGAGTGCCACCAGCAGATCGCGCCACCGTTGCGCCAGCTCGACGGGGTCCCGCTGCTCGGCCTGGCGCACGAACTGCAGCAGCAGCAGCGTCAACCGCGCCAACACCGTCGTTCGCCGTTCGCGCAGCTGCGATTCGGGAACGGCGGCGAGATCGTCGAGCACGAAGTGCAGTTCGGGCTGCAGCGGCAGCAAGGCCCTGGCCGCGTCATCCGGCATCGCCGCGAACTCGATCAGCTCGGCGAGGCTGCGCGGACCGGACCAGGGGCGTTCGCCGTGGTGGACGACGATCGGCACGATCGGCGGCAGAGAGGTCCGCTCCGGGCGCTCGCGGCGGTAGCGGTCGAGC
>CAYMRG010000874.1:0-1503 GCA_964392555.1 uncultured candidatus Brocadiaceae bacterium | reverse complement strand
TCAGCAGTCCGTCGTCGGAGGTTCGAGCATGGCCCGCGCAACTGGTACCCGTCGTGTGAGTCCCCGGTGGAAGGGTGGTTCGCTGCAAGCGTTCAGCCCCGCGCGTGGCACGACCGGCGCCGGCACGGCGTACGACCTTCGGCAAGGCATGGCCGTCATCTCCGCGAACTGCATCGGTGGTTCGGCCGCGTGCCGGCTCTCGTTGCAGGGCTCGCAGGACGGTGTGGTGTGGAACAACATCAAGACCGGCCTGACCGCTTCCGCGGCCGGCACGCTCACCCCGTCGACGATGACCTCGACGCCGTGGCAGTTCGTGCGCGGTGTCATCACCACGGCGACCACCGGCGGCGCGACCGTGCAGATGCAGATCACCGCCAAGCCCTGACCTCTGGAGGTCACCGATGAAGATCCGGAAGGGTGCGGCGGCGGCGCTGCTCCTCATCCTGGCGCTCGCCCTGGTCGGGCTGACCGCCCCGCCCGCCTCGGCGGCGGTGAACAGCGGGCCCGCGAGCGCGCAGTCGTGCAACTCGTTCGTGTGGACGATCGACGTGTCGAGGTGGCAAGGCTCGATCGACTGGCGGGCGGTGAAGGCCCGCGGGGTCGCTGGTGCGTGGATCAAGACGTCCGGCTCCGACGGTGGCAACTACGCCGACCCGCTGGCGCGCGGCAACATCATCGGCGCGACGGCGGTCGGCATGCCGTGGGGTACCTACCACTTCGCTTCACCGGCGCCGGGCAACGCGGTGGCGCAGGCGCAGTTCGCACTGCAGCAGGGCTACGGCAAGGGCACCCTGTGGCCGACGCTCGACCTCGAGTGGAACCCGGCGGGGATGTCCGGGCCGGCGCTGGATCAGTGGGCGCTCGACTTCAACGGCGAAGTCCGACGCCAGACCGGGCGCACGTCGATCATCTACGGCGGTGCCTACTTCGCTGGCTGGGGCACGAACCCGGCGCTCACCCAGTACCCGCTGTGGATCGCGAACTACGGGTCGAACGTCGCCTGGTCGAACCCGTGCCAGCGGAGCTCGCCGCCCGTTCCGAACGCGTGGGGCTCGATCGGGTGGTCGGTGTGGCAGCACAACTCGACGACGCGCATCGACGGGATCGCCGCGAACAGCGTCGACATGAACATCACGACCCCGGAGCTGTGGGCGCGCATGACCGGCGCCGGTGTCGAGGAGAACCCTTCACCGACTGACGACCCGGCGGCCGCGGATCAGATCGTGTGGGGCGTCGGCTCCCGCGGCCCGAAGGTCGCGCAGATCCAGCGCATCGTCGGCGCACCCGCTGACGGTGTGTATGGGCCGCAGACGAAGGCCTACGTCACCCGGTGGCAGAACTTCCTTGGCGTGTACCCGGATGACGGGGTGTGGGGTCCCGACACCGAGGCCGCGACGCAGCGCCTGTTCGAGGCGCTAGCGGGTGCTCCTCGAGGCCGGCCGCGCGTCGGCTACGGCACGCGGAGCCAGGACGTGTGTGATGCGCAGGCGCTGCTCGACGACA
>CAYMRG010000873.1:0-1504 GCA_964392555.1 uncultured candidatus Brocadiaceae bacterium | reverse complement strand
CCGCATCCTCACGCTGATCGTTGCGACGGCTGCCGCTGGCGGTGTCGGCTACGGCCTCGGCGCCGCGTCGGTTCCGGTCGGGCCGCCGCCGCGGGCCACCGACGACAGCGAGGTCGTGCACGCGCTGCACGAGGTGATGGCGCGCATCGACAGGCTGGAGAACGCGATCGTGAACCGACCGGCTGCGACGGAGCGACACGAGGTGCCGCGCCCGGCCGACGCGCCGGCCCCGCCCGACGATCGGGTCGACGCCGCGATCGAGAAGCTGACGGCGCTAGCCGAGCGGATCTCGGTCGCGCAGGGCAGTGCCGCCAACGAGACGTTGCGGCGGTCGCTCCAGCAGCGGCCGGATCCGGACTTCGCCAAGCTGTTGGCATTCCGCCAGGCGCTCGTCGACGAGAAGGAGCAGGAGAATCCCGACCCCCATCGCTCCGTGCAGCGACCGTGGATCCTGCGCACCGCCGCCGAGGTCGCGGAGGAGTTCGGGGCGCCGAGCAAGGCCGCGGCGTTCACGGGCAACTTCGACATGAATTGGACCTACCTCCTGCCCGGCGAAGTGACCCTCGACTTCTACTTCCGCAACGGCCTCGTGTTCCTCATCGACTTCTGACCGGGATCGGATCTACCGCGCCCGCATCTGCCGCAGGCGCCGATACAGCGTGTTGCGGCTGATGCCTAGGCGGCGCGCGGCCTCGCTCATGTTGCGACCGGTCGCCGCGATCGTCTCGGCGATCGCGCGATCGGACAGTTCGCGGAGGTTCGCGTCGGCGCCGGGCAACGCGGCGGGCGCGGCCGGACGGCCGGTGCGCAGCTCCTCGCGGACGTCGTCGGGCAGGTGCTGCCAGTCGATCGTGTGCTCGCCGTGCTCGAGCATCGCCGCCGCGGCGGTCAGCACCGAACGCAGCTGGCGCAGGTTGCCGGGCCAGGCGAAGCGACGCATCGCCGCGGCGACCGCGACGGTGAGGCGCGGCGGGGTCTCAGGACGCACCTCGCGCAGCATGGCCGCGCTCAGCGCGGCGAAGTCGGTGCGCTCGCGCAGCGCCGGGAGCTGCAGCGACAGGCCGTTGAGGCGGTAGAAGAGGTCGCTGCGGAACGTGCCGCGCGCGACGGCCGAGCGCAGGTCCTGGTGCGTCGCGGCGATCAGTTGCACGTCGACCGGCACGGCGTGGCTGGCGCCGAGCGGCAGCACGCGCCGCTCCTCGAGCACGCGCAGCAGGCGCGTCTGCAGCGCGAGCGGCATGTCGCCGATCTCGTCGAGGAACAGCGTGCCGCCGTCGGCTTCGCGGAAGTGGCCGGGTGCACCTTCGCGGCGCGCGCCGGTGTAGGCGCCGCCGACGTAACCGAACAGCTCGGCCTCGATCAGCGTTTCGGGCAGCGAGGCGCAGTTGACGGCGACGAACGGGCCGCTGCGGCGCGGACCGCGCGCGTGCAGTTCGCGGGCGAAGACGTCCTTGCCGGTGCCGGACTCGCCCAGCAGCAGCACGGTCAGCCCGGCGGCGAGCGC
>CAYMRG010000872.1:272-1520 GCA_964392555.1 uncultured candidatus Brocadiaceae bacterium | reverse complement strand
CCTGCGGGCGACCCCGCTCCGCGATGGCTGGGACGCCGCAACGCGGGGACTGTAGGCGCGGGGAATGGCGCACCGCCGCTGCGCGGACGCGTGGCCTTCGCTCGGCCAGGCGCTACAGTCGGTCCGTGTTCGCGTCGCGATCCGCCGTCTGCTTGTCCGTGGTCGCCTTGGCCGCGCTCGCGCCGGCGCAGCAGGGGGATCGGCCGAACGATCCGCAGCAACCGCTGCCACCCGGGATCGTGCCGCCGGCCGCGGTCCGTGACCCGGTGACGGCGTTGGCGGCGATGCGGGTGCCGGCGGGGTTCGCCGTCGAGCCGTTCGCGGCCGAGCCGTTCGTGCAGGACCCGGTCGCCGCAGCGTTCGACGCCGACGGGCGGCTGTGGGTGGTCGAGATGCGCGGCTTCATGACCGATGTCGATGGCCGTGGCGAACGCGAACCGACCGGCTGCATCGCGGTGCTCCAGGATCGCGACGGCGATGGCCGGGCCGACCTGCGCAGCGTCTTCCTCGCCGGGGTCGCGCTGCCGCGCGCGGTGCTGCCGCTGCGCGGCGGCGCGCTGGTGATCGCACCACCGAACCTGTGCTGGTGCCCGGATGCGAATGGTGACCTGCAGGCCGATCGCTGCACGCCGATCGCCGACGGGTTCGGCGCCGGCCTGGACAACCCCGAACACGCCGGCAACGGTCTCGTGTGGGGGCTCGACCACCGCATCCACCTCGCCGGCGAACGGCGCACCTGGCGCTGGACGCCGGCCGGATTCGTCGTCGAGCTCGGCGCCGGCGGCGGCCAGTGGGGGATCACCCACGACGACCGCGGGCGCTTCTACTTCGACTACAACGAAGACTGGCTGCGCTGCGATCTGGTCCCGGCGACCACGGCGGTGCGCGTCACCGGCCAAAGCGGTCTGGTCGGCCTGAACCACCGGCTCGTCCCGTCGCGGACGGTCTGGCCGTGCCACCGCACGCCGGGCGTCAACCGCGGCTACCAGCCGGGCAAGCTGCGCGACTACGTGCTCACCGAGCACACCGCGGTGTGCGGACCGTGCGTCTACCGGGGCGACCTCCTGCCGGGCTGCGACGGCGACGTGTTCGTCTGTGAGCCCGCGGCGAACGCTGTGCGCAGGATCGTGCTCGCCGACGGCGACGGCGTCATGCACGGCGACAACGCCTACGAAGCCGAGCAACGCGAATTCCTCGCCACCGACGACGAGCGCTTCCGTCCCGTCAACCTGCTCGGCGGCCCGGATG
>CAYMRG010000872.1:0-262 GCA_964392555.1 uncultured candidatus Brocadiaceae bacterium | reverse complement strand
CAACGGTCCTGACGGCGCGCTCTACGTGGTCGACATGTACCGCGGCGTCATCCAGCACCGCAACTTCCTGACGACCTTCCTGCGGCAGCAGATCCTCGATCGCGGGCTCGCCGAACCGACCGGGCTCGGACGGATCTGGCGGGTCGTGCCGGCGGTCGGTGCCCGGCGGCCGGTACCGCACCTCGCGGCGGCGACCCCGGAGGCGTTGGTCGCCGCGCTCGCCAGCCCGACCGGTGCGGTGCGCGACGTCGCGCTGCGCGAA
>CAYMRG010000871.1:0-1525 GCA_964392555.1 uncultured candidatus Brocadiaceae bacterium | reverse complement strand
ATGGCGAACAGCGCCGGCACCGCCGCGCGGCCGTCGAGGCCGCGTTCGAGCTGCGCGAGCGCTGTGGCAACGCCGTCGCGGTCGCCGCGCTGGACGGGATGGACGTCGGCGCCACTGGCGACGACGAACGTCGGCGGTGCGGCGGCCGGACCGGCGGCGAACAGCGCCAGCGCGATCGCGACCCCGTAGGTGCGCGGCGCCCCCCACATGCGCACGCCGGCGTCCAGCATGACGAAGCGCCGCACGTGCGGTTCGCGCGGCGGCGGTTCGCGTTCGCTGTAGAGCGCCTGGTTGGTGGCGATGCGGGCCGCGAGCACGTCGTCGTCGTGCGCCAGCTCGCTCGGCAGCAGACGGTCGAGCGGCCCGCGATTCGTCACGCCCGCCGCGCCGCCGACGCGCAGCTCCGCGCGGCTCAGCCGCGGCCGCGGCAGATGCAGCGCGACCTGCACCTGCTGGACGATGCCGGCGAGACCGGCCAGCTCGGCATCGCTGCGCAGCGCTCTCAGCAGCGCCGCCCCGTCGCCGGGGTCCGGCCACGTCAGCTCGGCGTGCGGCGGCTCCTCGACGCCGGCATGCGCCAGCAGGCGCAACCGCTGGATCGTCAACCCGACGTGGCCTTCGCGCAGCCACTGGCCGACCTGCGGCAGCGCCACGGCGGCGAACTCGCGTTCGGGCAACGGCGTCGGCACGGTGCGCAACGCAGCGAGGACGCGCTCCGCGAACTCGACCGAATTCGCCTTCGCGAACTGCAGCGCGCAATCGAGCCATTGACGCCGCAGCTCGGCGCTCTTGCGCACGTCCTGCCACAGCGGGTGCAACAGCGCCGGCAACCCACCGATGCCGACCGGCAGCTCGTCGAGGCCCTGGGCCGCGGCCAGCAGCGCGACGATCGCCTGCAGCGGCGGCAACCCGCGCCCGCCCGCGACGCAGTGCGCGGCATACGCGGCGAGCTCTTCGCGCAGCAGGATCGTGCGGCCCGACGCAGTCACGATCGCGCTGCCGTCGTCGCTCCAGCGCCAGAACGCGCCGACCGGCGGCGACAGGTAGAGCCGGCCACATTCGACGATCGTCGGCAGCTCAGCGGCCACGCGGGACCTCCGCGAGCGTCGCCCGCAGCGCCGAACGGCTCAGGTGCACGAATGCCTCGTCGGGAACGATCTGCACGGTGCCGTCGGGCGCGAAGCAGGCGAGGTCACCGGGCCGCAGCGCGAGCTGCCGGGCCAGCACCTTCGGCGGCAGCGGCGGCTCCAGCCGACTGCCGGCGGGCAACGCGACGCCATCGCACGCGACCCACACCGGACCCGGCAGCGGCGGCAGTGGCTGACCGTGCACGAGCGCACCGCCGTCCGCGTCGGCCGCGAACCGCAGCCGCCGCAGCCGCAGCGCGAGCGCGGTGTCCGCCCATCGCAGCAGGTCCGCGAGCGACGTCGCCAGCACGTCCGGCTCGGCGACGCTGCCACCCGCGACCACCGTCAGAGTCGCCGGCACGACGCCCGTTGCGGGCAGCGCCGGAGCAGCCAGTTCG
>CAYMRG010000870.1:0-1531 GCA_964392555.1 uncultured candidatus Brocadiaceae bacterium | reverse complement strand
CGGTCGCGGTCTGCGCGAGCAGCACGGCGACGACGGCGACCGGATCGCGATCGCGCAGCAGCTCGGCGGCGACCGGGTGCGCGTCCGCGGCCCCGGTGTTCGCTTCGGCCTCGGCCAGCGCCGTGCGCGCCAGGTCGGCGGCGTGGGCGAGACGGTGGGCGCGGACTTCGGCGGCGGTCGGCGGGTTCTGCCAGGACGGCTCGACCTTGGCCATGCGCAGCAGCCGCCGCGTCTTGTTCTCGCGCGACTTGGTGACCAGCACGACGCTGCGGCCCTTCTGCCCGGCGCGGCCGGTGCGGCCACTGCGGTGGACGTAGGTCGCGGCCTCGATCGGCAGGTCCATGTGCACGACGGTCGTGACGTCGGCGATGTCGAGGCCGCGCGCGGCGACGTCGGTCGCGATCAGCGTGTGGATCGAGCCGCGGCGGAACGCCTGCAGCGTGCGCGTGCGGTGCGACTGCGCGAGATCGCCGTTGATCGGCAGCGCGAGGAAGCCGTCGGCGGCGAGCTTGTCGGCCAGCGCGGTGGTGTCCTCGCGCGTGCGGACGAACACCAGCGTGCGCTCCTCGCCGGCGATCAGCAGCAGGTTGACCAGCACGGCGTACTGGTCGCGCGCGCCGACCTTCAGCGCGACGTGCTCGATGTCGCCGTGGCTGGCGTCGACCGCGGTGCCCGCGATCAGCAGCGGCTCGTGCTGGCAGCGATCGGCGAGCGCCTGCACCTCGCGCGGGAACGTCGCGGAGACGAGGTGCGTGCGGCGGTCCTCGGGCAGTTCGGCGACCAGCGCGTCGAGCTCGTCCTTGAAGCCGAGGTCGAGCATCTGGTCGGCCTCGTCGAGCACCAGCTGGCGGACACCGCCGAGATCGAGCGAGCCGCTGCGAACGTGGTCGAGCAGGCGGCCGGGCGTGCCGACGACGACCGCCGGGCCGCGGCGCAGCTGCAGCTGTTCGCCGCGGACGCTGGTGCCGCCGGTGACGACCGTGCAGTGCACGTCGCGCAGGTCGGCGAACAGCCACGCCAGCTCGTCGCGGACCTGCGCCGCGAGCTCGCGCGTCGGCGCGATCACCAGCGTGTTGGGGCCGCCGGCCGAAGGCTCGACGGCGCGCGCCGCCAGCGCGAAGCCGACGGCGACGGTCTTGCCCGAACCGGTCTGCGAACGGATCCGCAGGTCGCGCGCGCCGTCGTCGGCGTCGAGCACCGCCTGCTGCACTTCGCTGAGGCGCGCGAAACCGCGGCGGCGCAGCGCCGCGACCAGCTCGGGCGGCACGGCCACGAAGGGGTCCGGCTGGGTGGCCTCGGCGTCGGCGAGGCCCGGATCGTCCGCAATGAACATGCCGGAGTGTCCGGGAACGGCGGCCCGAGGTCAATGCAGCGTCGAAGCCGCCTTGGCAAGGCGCGGGCGCGCCGGCTCAACCCTTCTTCATCCGCGACAACACGTGTTCGTAGGCATCGGGATCGACGCCCATGTCGCCGCGATACGGGTTGTCGAGCGCGGCGATGAGGAACACCAGCAGACCGATCAGCGCCGAGT
>CAYMRG010000869.1:0-1539 GCA_964392555.1 uncultured candidatus Brocadiaceae bacterium | reverse complement strand
CGCCGAGCACGGACTTCGGCAGCGGTTCGCCGTGGTGCGCGCGCAACAGCGGCTTCGGGTCGAAGGTCTCGAACGGCGACGGGCCACCGGCCTGGAACAGGTAGACGACGCGCTTCGCGCGCGGCGCGAAATGCGGCAGGCGGTCGGGATCGCCGTCGTCCGGCGAAGGCAGCGCGAGCGGGCGCGGCGCCAGCGAGCGCAGCGCCAGCGCGCCGAGGCCGAGCGAGCCGCGGCCGAGGAAGGCGCGGCGGGTCCACGCAGGGAACGGTTGGTGCGGGTTCATCGCAGCATCACCACGGCGTCGCTGGCGAGCAGCGTCGAACCGACCAGGGTCAACGCGGCCGCGTCGTCGGCCAGCGTCGCGCGTTGCGTCGCGAACAGGGCGCGCAGCGCGGCCAGCTCGTTCGGCCGCGGCGGGCGCGCGGCGAGGTGCAGGAACAACCGCGTGAGCCGCTGGTCGGTCGTCGCATCGGCGCACTCGGCGACGACGCGCTGCGCCAGCGCCTTTGCGCATTCGACGAACACCGGGTCGTCGAGGAACACCAGCGCCTGCAGCGGCGTGTCGGTGTTCTGCCGGCGCGCGGTGCAGACCTCACGGCTCGGCGCGTCGAGCGCCATCAGGTTGGGCGGCGGCGCGGTCCGCTTGCGGAACGTGTAGAGGCTGCGGCGGTGCGCCTGCGGGCCGGTGTCGGGCTGGTAGTCGCCGCCGCTGGTGCTGGCGCCGCTGTCGTTCCACAGGCCGGGCGGCTGCCACGGCTTGACGCTCGGGCCGCCGAGTTCCTCGTGCAGCAGGCCCGACGCCGCGAGCGCCTGGTCGCGCAGCACCTCGCCGCCGAGGCGGAACGCCGGCCCGCGCGCCAGCAGCACATTGTCGGGATCGCGTTCGCGCAGCGCGGCATCGGCCATCGACGCCTGGCGGAACGTCGCCGAACAGACGATGCGGCGCAGCAGCGGCTTGCTGCGGAAACCCCCGGCGACGAAGTCGCAGGCGAGCGTGTCGAGCAGCTCGGGCCGCGCCGGCGCTTCGCCGAGCTTGCCGAAGTTCTCGCTGGTGCGCACCAGCCCCTGGCCGAAGCACAGCGCCCAGAGGCGGTTGACCTGCACGCGCGCGACCAGCGGGTTGTCCGCGGCGCACAGCCATTCGGCGAGGCCGAGCCGCGTGCGCGGCCAGCGCGCGTCGAACGCGCGCAACGACGCCGGCGCGTCGGGCGGTGCCGGGTGGGCGAGGTCGGGCTGGTCGTAGGCGCCGCGCTTCAGCACGTAGCGCGCGGGCGGTGCCGGGTGCGCGGCCAGCACCATGATCTCGGGGATCGCGGCCTCGGCCGTGTGCAGGGCGCGGCGTGCGGCGCCCAGCGCGTCGGCCGCGGCCTGCACCGCGGGATCGCGCGCGAGGGCGTGTTCGCGGCGCGCGGCCGCGTCGACCGGCCGGCCGGCGAGCCGCGCGACCTCGGCGTTCGTCAGGCAGCGATCGAACACGCGCAGCCCGTCGAAGCGGCCGCCCGGCAGGCCGCGGTCGCGATCGCGTGCGCCGAGCTGCAG
>CAYMRG010000868.1:0-1540 GCA_964392555.1 uncultured candidatus Brocadiaceae bacterium | reverse complement strand
GAGCCCCGCGGCGAGCGCCGCGGCATCGAGATCGCCGAGCAGGCAACCGCCGTCGGCGCGCACCGTGCGCGCCCTGGCGTCGACGTCGACACGACGCATCGGCGAGAGGTCGATGACCAGGCCCCGGTCGACGCTCGACTGGCCCGAGGCGCTGTGGCCGCCGCAGCGCACCGCGGTCAGCAGCCGGTGCTCGCGCGCGAACTTCACCGCGGTCTGCACGTCCTGCACGCTGGCGCAGCGCACGATCAGCGCCGGGTGGCGGTCGAACATCGCGTTCCAGACCTTGCGCGCGGCTTCGTACTCGGCGTCGCCCGGCTTGATCACCGGGCCCTGCGGGGGCCGCGCGCGGCGCGAGACCTGGCCCCCCCAAAACCCCACCGCGCTGCCGTCGCGCGAGACGGCCGGCAGGTCCGCGGCCTTGGCCGGGCCCTTGGCGAACGACACCGTGGCCGCGGTCGCGGCGGTACCGACCAGCGCGGCGAGCACCGTGCGGCGATCGAGCAGCGGCTGCGCGGCATGGCGCGCGAACTCGGCGCGCAGGTTCAGGCGGGCACGACGGGGATCCTGGAACATCTCGGTGACTCCTTCGAAAAGACCAAGTCGAGGACGGATTCTCTCAGCTGACCGGCAGGCCGGAGGGGCGGTTCGGCAGGCACAGCGCGGCCAGCACCGAGGCCAGCAACAGCGGCACGACCACCAGCGACAGCCCAGCCTCCCAGCCGACGCGACCGATCGCCAGCGGCACCAGCATCGGGAACACCGCGAAGCCGAGCGTCAGCGGCGCCGAGGCGCAGATCGCGAGGCCGGAGGCGCGGATCGAGGTCGGGTAGATCTCGGCGATCAGCACCGGCACCACGGCGTTCGAGCCGTAGAACATAGTCGCCATCACCGCGTACCAGAGCATGTCGGGCGTGCGGCCCTGGGACGCCCACAGCAGGCCGAGCAGCGCCAGCGCGCCACCGCCGACCCAGATCACGAACACGTTGCGGCGTGACCAGACGAACTCGCCCATCAGCGCCGCACCGACGTAGCCGACGACCGCGATGCCGTTCGAAAGGCCCACCAGCAGCGCGGCCTCCGACGGCGAGTAGCCGCGCACCTGGTTGAAGAACGTCGGGAAGAAGAACGCCGAACCAGCGTAGGCGCCGCCGAAGGTGAAGAACAGCAGGCAGCTGGCGATGCTGCGTGCGCGGTATTCGGGACCGAACAGCGTGGCGAAGGCGCCGGCAGACCCGGGCGTCGCCGCCGGGGTCGCGGCGGGGGCGGCCGCGGCACGCCCACCATCGCCGACCTTGCGCAGGTACAGCCAGATCGGGATCGCCAGCGGCACGACGATGAAGGCCGCGTAGCAGGCCGCACGCCAGTCGTACTTTGCCAGCAGGGGCGCCGCCATCAAGGAGGCGATCAGCCAGCCCAGCGGATAGCCACATTGCAGCAGGCCCATCGCGACGCCGCGGTAGCGGTCGGCCGCATTTTCCACCACCAGTGCATTGGTGATCGGCGAAAGCCCGCCGCTGAGGCCGAAGCCGAGCGAGCGGTA
>CAYMRG010000867.1:0-1545 GCA_964392555.1 uncultured candidatus Brocadiaceae bacterium | reverse complement strand
AGAGCGGCATGTTCGACGACATCGTCGTCAACATGGTCGACGTCGGCGAGCAGACCGGTGAGCTGGACCGGATGCTGGCCAAGGTCGCCGACCGTTACGAAGGGGACGTCGACCGCGCGATCGAGTCGACGTTCAAGGTCATCGAACCCGTGCTGCTCGCGGTGATGGCGGTGGTGGTCGGTTTCATCGTGTTCGCGCTGTTCATGCCGCTGCTGACCATGATGCAGAAGATGAGTTCGCGGTAGGCGCCATGGCATCGGGGCGACGAGCTTGACCCTCGCCTGGCGCATCCTGCTGCTCGCGCTGGTGTTCAACGTCCTGACGATCGGGACGGTCCAGGTCGTCGTCTACGTCTCGCAGCAGGACTGGTTCCGGCAGGAGCGCGGCCAGATGCTCGCCGCGGTGCTCGAATCGCTGAGCGTCCTCGAACGCGTCTACGCGCCGGAGCGGCTCGGCGACGCCAGCCAGGTGCGTTCGCTGGTCCTCAACCCGGCGATCCGCGAGGTCTACGAGGACGTCGTGCTGACGACCGGCCGGCCGCCGTACGAAGGCACCATCAACCTGAACCCGCGCGGCGCGCTGGACCGCGATCCCGACACGTTCCCGCGCGAAGCGATCGTCGCCGGGTTCGAGCGTTCGCGCGACGTCGACGGCCTGTTGCCGGTCGCCGGCGGCTTCTGCTACTGCGTGCGCCAGGGTGCGTCGGTCGCCGGCTACCTGTGGTTCGTGCCGCGGCATCCCGCGGCCTCGCCGACCCAGCCGCTGCTGCTGACCGCGCTGGTCGGCCTGGCCGTCAGCTCCCTGCTGTTCGGCTTGCTGCTGCTGTGGGGGTTGCGCACCCAGGTGCAGCGGCCGCTCGCGGCGATCGGCCGTGCCGCCGGAGACCTCGCCGGCGGCCGCTACGACGTCCGGTTGCCCGAGCGCGGCGGCATCCGCGACCTGGCGCCGGTCGTCAGCGCGTTCAACCACATGGCCGTCCAGGTGCAGGGCCACACCGCGACCCTCGAGCAGGCGGTGCGCGACGCGGTCGCGCAGGCCGAACAGCGCGAACGCGCGCTCGTGCTCAGCTCGCGCCTGGCGAGCATCGGCACGCTCGCCGCCGGCGTCGCCCACGAGATCAACAACCCGATCGGCGGCATGCAGAACGCGGTCCATCGCCTCCTGCAGGCGCCGGATCTCGCCGACAAGCAGCGCGTCTACCTCAACCTCGTGCAGGACGGTCTGCAGCGCATCGGCCGCACGACGCGGCGCCTGCTCGACTTCTCGCCGCGCCAGATCGCGCCCGGCGAATTCGATCTGCTGCAGGCCGTCGAGGGCGCGCGCGGGTTCGTCGAGCACCGCGCGATGGGCAGCCAGGTCGAACTCGCGTTCGACGTGCCCGCGGACCTGCCGCGCGTCCGCGGCGACGTGCACGAGATCCAGCAGGTGGTCCTCAACCTGCTGCTGAACTCGCTCGATGCGTTCGCCGAGGCCAAGCGCGGCGGCCGGATCGCCGTGCGGGCGCGCGCCGGCGACCGCTGCCTCCTGCTCGACGTCGACGACGAC
>CAYMRG010000866.1:0-1550 GCA_964392555.1 uncultured candidatus Brocadiaceae bacterium | reverse complement strand
ATCCGGCCGCGCTCGTCGAGCCGCACGGTGGCCAGCAGCACGTCGTACTCGTCGACGCCGCCGGAGACGCGCAGCATCGCGAAGCAGTCGATGTTGGGGTCGTCGTCCTTGCGTTGCCACTCGCTGCGGTAGCCGACGGTCACCGACAACTGCGACGACGCGGGCGCGCCGGTCAGGTCGAGCACTTCCGCTCGGTCGAGAAGGATTTCGCGGCCGCGGCCGTCCAGAGCCACGCCGGGGCTGACGGCGAGCGACTGGTCGGATGCCGCACTCACCTCCAGGCCGCGAACGACGCCCGTTCCGTGCAGATGCAGGCTGTGCCGGTGCATCAGGGTGTCGTGGTATTTCTGCTCGCGGATGAAGTCATCGGCGAGCAGCAGTTGTCCGTCCTGGTAGGACGGCCTGCGATGCATCAGTTGCTTCTTTTGCATGGTGAGATGCTCAGTTCGTAGGCGGTGTGTGCCGGCTTCGCGAAGTCGATCACGGCGCGCCGGCGCCGCTCGAGCCTCGCCGCGGCGGCGGCCGGCGCGGCCTCGCTGCGCAGCCCGACCTCGACGCGAAACCAGAACGGCCGCTCCTGCGCGAGGAGCGAATCGTGGCCGAGACGCGAGCGGCCGACGCGCAGGCCGTCGTCGTGTTCGACGACGTCGACCGTCGAGACCTCTTCGAAGCACAGCGCGAGCAGCGTCACGAGGTACTCGCGCGTCCCGCGCCGCGCGTACAGCGGAACGATGCCGGCGACGACATGGCGCAGGCGGTCGCGGTCGACAACGCCGTGCGGCACGAACGACAGCCGCGCCGCCAGCCACGGCAGGAACCGGTCGGGCGTGCGGCTCGTGTCCTCTTCGCAGCCGAGCGGCGCGAACAGCGCCGGCGCAGCGGCGCACTCGCGAGCGATGCCGGGCAGGCGCGCATGCGGTGCGTCTTCGGTGCCGTCGAACAGCAGCGCTTCGAACGGCACCAGCAGCGCAGCGAGTTGGGCGTCGTCGCGCCGGTAGATCGCCGGCAAGTGGTCGAGCAGGCGGCTGCCGGTATTCATCGCGACACCCCGGACACCTGCACCGCCTCACGCGCCAGGCGCAGGTGCAACAGCTCGCCGGGCATCAGGCCGATCGCGCCGAACCGGCCCGCGCTGTCGGCGATCAGGCGGTGTCTGCCCAGCCGCGACTGGACACCCAGCCGCGAATCGACGCCCACCGTCGCATGGCGGGCGACGATGATGCCGACTCGCGACGACAGGTCGAACACTTCGCCGCCGCGTTGGCTCATGTGCGTCACCGTCACGTCCTCGACGAAGTCGACGCCTGCGGTGCGGTCGATCAGTTCGACGATCCGACCCAAGGTAACCGGCGTGCCGGGGGCGGCCTGATCGTCTCCCCACGGCCAGATCCGGGCCTCGAAGTCGGCGTCGATCGCATCGAGCACCTGCTCGGCGCGGGCGCCCGGGCGAAGCGCGATCCGGCAGCCGATCGCCGCGTGGACGTGAATCGGGCCGATGACGTGCAGGCGGGTCGTCAGCAGACAGCTCCCGAGCAGGTCGTCGCGAACCG
>CAYMRG010000865.1:0-1556 GCA_964392555.1 uncultured candidatus Brocadiaceae bacterium | reverse complement strand
AGCAGTTCCGCGACGAGTTGCGACAGAAGGCCGTCGCGTATCTCAACGTCGACTCGTCGGCTTCGGGACCGAATCTCGAGCTGTCGGCGGTCGGCACCCTGGCGCCGATGATCGTCGAGCTCACCCGCGACCTGACGACGCCGCGGGGCACGTCGCTCTACGACGCCTGGCGCGCCGCCGGCACCGGCGGCGGCAGCATCACGTCCGGCGCCCGCAAGGACGGTGAGCTCGTGGTCACCCGCATCGGCAGCGGCTCGGACCACACGGTGTTCATCAACCACGTCGGCCTGCCGGTGGTCGACATGAGCTTCAACGGCCCCTACGGCGTCTACCACTCCGCGTACGACACCCATCGCTGGGTCGCCACCATCGGCGATCCCGGGTTCAAGTACGCGCACCTGATGACCCAGCTCTGGGGCACGCTGGCCCTGCGCCTCGCCAACGCCGACCTGCTGCCGTTCGACGTGGCGTCGTACGCCGAGGCGGTCACCCGCTTCGTCGGCGCCCTCCGCGACCTCCCCGAAGCGGGCAACCGCCTCGACACCCGCCGGCTGGCCGACGCCGTGACGCGCCTCGGCGCATCCGGCCGGGCCTTGAACGACGCCATGGGCCGCGCGCTCGCCGCGGGCGCGGTGCCGCCGGCGACCGCCGACGCCGTCAACCACGACCTGCGCGCGTTCGAGCAGGTGTGGTTGCACGACGCCGGCATTCCCGGCCGCGCCTGGTTCAAGCACCTGCTCTATGCGCCGCGATACACCTACGCCGCGATGAGCCTGCCTGGCGTCACCGAAGCCGCCGAGGCGCGCGACTGGACGCGGGCGACCGCGCAGGTCGCACTGCTGCTGAGCCGCGTCGAGGCGGCGATCTCGCTCACCGAGCGGGCCACCGCGCGCCTCACCGTCCGGTAGTCCGCCACTGTCGACAACGCCCGCGCCGGCACTGCCCGGCAGGCGTATGCTGTCGCCATGCCGAACCCGAAACTCGTCGGTCAGAACTACACCCCGCCCGATCTCGTCGCCAAGGTGACCGGGCGCGCGAAGTACGCCGAGGACTACCGCACGGACGGCATGCTGGTCTGCAAGCTGCTGCTGAGTCCGATGCCGCACTGCCGCGTCCGCCGGCTCGACGTCAGCGCCGCGCTGGCCGTGCCCGGCGTGAAGGCGGTGCTGACCGCCGACGATCTTCCGCCGGTGCAGGCCGGCGACGGCACGCTGGCGCCGGAACGCGCGCTCACCAACGAACCCGTGTATCAGGGCGAGCCGATCCTCGCCATCGCGGCGGCCGACGAGTACGTCGCTGCCGAGGCGCTGGAGAAGGTGGTGCTCGATCTCGAGCCGCTGCCGTTCGTCGTCGATCCCGTCGCCAGCCTGCGTCCCGGCGCCCCGAACGCGCGCCTCGAAGGCAACGCCTTCGTCGACGGCAAGGTGGCCACGGTGAAATGGACCGACGAGGTCTTCCGTGACGCGCCGGACGGCGCGCTGCCGATCGGTCAGCACGGCCGCACCTGGTCGTACGGCGACGTCGAGGCGGGGTTCAAGGACGCCGCGCTGGTGCTC
>CAYMRG010000864.1:0-1558 GCA_964392555.1 uncultured candidatus Brocadiaceae bacterium | reverse complement strand
CTGCGCGGCAGCCGTCGTGACGAACCGCTGCCGCGCGCGATCGGCTTGGCGCGCAAGGGTGCCCCCCCACCCATGGTTCTCGACGCCACCGCCGGCCTCTGCCGGGACGCCATGGTGCTTGCCACCCTGGGCTGCCGCGTCCTCGCCGTCGAGCGGATCCCCGCGCTGGCGATGTTGGCTGCGGCGGCGGTGGCCGACAGCGACCTCGGCACCCGGCTGACCGTCGTCGCCGGCGACGCCCTGACCTGGCTGGCCGAACACGGCGCCGCGGCCGCCCCCGACGTCGTCTACCTCGACCCGATGTTCGCCGGCGAAGGCTCGGCCCAGGTGAAGAAGGACATGCAGTTCCTGCGCGCCCTCGCCGGCCCGGCCGACGATCCGGGTCCCCTGCTGGCCGCGGCGCGACAGGTGGCCCTCGAGCGGGTGGTCGTGAAGCGCCACCCGGACGAACCGCCGCTCGCGCCGGCGGCGTTCGCGGTCGCCGGCGAGCGGGTGCGCTTCGACGTCTACCTCAGCGCCCCGAACCCGACCACGCCAGCGCCGTGAACTCGCCGACCGTCTCGCGGTCGAACGGCGGCGTCGGCAGCCGCGCGGCGAGCCCGGCGACCTCGCCGGCCCGCAGGCCGCCGAGCAGGAGCACGCCGCGGCCGGTCCAGGCCGCCAGGATCGCGTCGAGGCTGGCGTGCAGTTCGCTCGCCGTCATGTTGGCGACGACGCAATCGCACGGCGGCAGCGCCTCGGCGCCGCCGACATGGATCGCCGCGTCGGGCAGCAGCTCGCGCGCGGCCGCGACCGACGGCGCGTCGATGTCGCAGGCGGCGATGCGTCGGCAGCCGCGCACCGCGGCGTAGAGCGCGAGGATCCCCGAACCAGTGCCGACGTCGGCGAGGCTCGCGGGCTCGCGCCAGGTGCGGTGCAGCAGGCGCAGGGCCGCCTGGGTGCTCGCATGCTCGCCGCTGCCGAACGCGGCGCCGCGCGGCACCACCAGCTCGACGCCGACGAAGCCGGCCGGTCGCGCGACCCACGGTGGCCGCACCAGCAGGTCGTCGGCGACACGGATCGCGGCGTCGTGCTCGAGGCCGGTGATCGTCCAGTCCGCCGGCGCGATCGGCAGTTCCCGCACCGCGAGCGCCGCGAACGGCAGCTCCGGCAGCCCGCCCTGGAGCCAGACGGTGACCGAGCCGTCGTCGCCTTCGAGCACGCCGTCGAGGTCCGCGTGCACGTGCAGCCAGTCGAGCGCCGCGGCGGCGTCCTCGCCATCGAGCACGAACGCGCGCAGGGCCGGTCGCGGCCCGCTCACGGCGCGGCCAGGCCCGCGAGGTGCGCCTGGATCACGTCCGGTTCGACCATGCGGCCGATCGCGTCGTAGCCTTCGGCGAGGTGCCCGGTGGTCGGGCCGAGGAAGGTCACGCCGCGCGCGCGCAGCCGTTCGCAGTTGTGCTGCACGGCCGGCGCCTGCCACATCGCGTCGTTCATCGCCGGGCAGACGACGATCGGGCAGCGCACCGTCAACGCCAGCAGCGCCACCGGATCGGCCGCGGCGCCATCGGCGAGCCGG
>CAYMRG010000863.1:0-1563 GCA_964392555.1 uncultured candidatus Brocadiaceae bacterium | reverse complement strand
TCGGCGAACACGTCCTGCGCCGCCACCAGCCCCGGCACGCGGCGCACCAGCAGGCCCGCGTTCTGCGCGGCGGGGTCGAACCGACCGAGCGCCAGCAGGCTGCGGGCGGCGACCAGGCGCGTCGCGACGACGTCCGGGGTCCGCACCAGCACCCAGTTGGCGTGTTCGAGGGCCGCGGCCGGGTCGCCGACCGCGAGCTGGACCGCGGCGAGCGTGACGCGACCGTCGTAGAAGTCGCCGTCGAGCACGACGGCCCGCTGCGCCAGCGGCAGAGCTTCGGCGGCGCGGTGCTGCTGCAGCAGCAGTTCGGCGAAGTTGCGCAGCACGACCTGGTTGTCGGCGCGGAGCGCGAGCGAGCGCTCGTAGCACGAACGGGCCTGCGCCGCGTCGCCGCGCAGCTGCGCGATCTGGCCGAGGCCGGCCAGCGCCTCGTAGCTGTCGGGATGGCGGGCGAGGCAGCGGGTCAGCAGCGGTTCGGCGGCGGCGGTGTCGCCGCGCTGCAGCAGCTCGCCGGCGAGGTTGGTCAGCGCGAGCTGCGAATCCGGGTGGCGTGCGAGCACGGCGCGCCACGATGTCTCGAGGTCGCGGTAGTTGCCCACCAGCAGGCTCGCCAGGACGGCGAGAGCGATCGCGAACGCGGTGGCGAGCGGTAGCCGCGCGGTGGTCGGCAGTCGCCGGGCCGCGAGCATCGCCAACGCGACCAGCGCCGGGATCGCCGCGAGATCGGCGTGGTACTGGAAGTGGTCGGCGACGTGGGCGAAGCGGAACGGGTAGACGTCGAAGAACCCCAGCGCCGGTGCGAGCAGCGCGAGGAACAGCAGCGCGGCGGCGGCGGGGCCGCGGCCGAGGCGCCGTTGCGCCAGGATCGCGGTGAGCGGCACCGCGAGCGTGGCGAGCACCGGCAGCCACTGCGACGGCGCGGCGGTGTCGAGCTGCCAGCGCGGGTAGTTGAAGCTGCAGCCCAACGGCCACAGCAGGCTGCCGAGGTAGAACCATGGCGCGCGGCCCGCGACCAGCAGGCGTTCGGCGCCGTGCAGCTGCCAGGCGGCGTCGGCGGCGCGCACGTGGTGCGCTTCGAGCCACGCGGTCGTGCCGCCGGCGATCGCGCCGAGCACCAGCCACGCCGCGACCCCTGCGACGTCGCGCCGCGTCACGCGGCCGGATCGCCACCAGACGACGAGCAGCAGCGCGATCGGCAGGGTCGCGGTGACGGTCTTCGCCAGCAGCGCGGCGGCGAACCAGGCGGTCGCGCGCCACCAGGCGCCCGGCGGACCGCCGTCGCGCCAGCCGAGCCAGCCGTGCGCGGCGATCACCAGGCAGAACGCGGACAGCACGTTCTTGCGTTCGGTGACCCAGGCGACCGACTCGACGTGCACGGGATGGACGGCGAACAGCACCGCGGCGAACAGCGCGCCGGGCACGGCCAGCCGGCGCAGCAGGCGGAGCAGCGCGCCGGCGGTGGCGAGGTGCAGCGCGACGTTGACCAGGTGGTAGCCGAGCGGCGCTGCACCCCACAGCCGGTACTCGAGCCAGAACGTCGTGTGGACCAGCGGGTAGTACTGC
>CAYMRG010000862.1:0-1570 GCA_964392555.1 uncultured candidatus Brocadiaceae bacterium | reverse complement strand
CACTTGCGGTTGATGTAGAAGTTGCCGACGTGGAAGCGCCGCCGCGCCTCGTCCTTCTTGCGCGGGTCGTTGGTGAACACCGAGCCGGTCAGGCCGTACTCGGTGTTGTTGGCGACGGCGAGCCCGGCCTCGAAGTCCTTGACCTTGATGATCGCCAGCACCGGCCCGAAGATCTCCTCCTGCGCGATCACGGCCGTCGGCGCGACGTCGGCGAACACCGTAGGCTTGATGTAGAAGCCGCTGCTGGGGCCCTCGCTGCCACCGATCAGCAGCTTGCCTTCCTTCTTGCCGGTGGCGATGTACTCCAGCGTCTTGCGCTTCGCTGCGCCATCGATCATCGGGCCGAAGTTGACCCCGCGGTCGCTCGGGTGGCCGACCTTGATCGCCTCGACCTTCGGCAGCAGTTTCTGCACGAACGCGTCGTAGACCTTCTCGTGCACGATCGCACGGCTGCACGCCGAGCACTTCTGGCCCTGGTAGCCGAAGGCCGACGCGGCGACGGCCTCGACGGCCTTGTCGAGATCGCAGTCGGCGTCGACCAGGATGCTGTCCTTGCCGCCCATCTCGGCGATCAGGCGCTTCATCCAGATCTGGCCCTTCTGCGTCTTCGCCGACTTCTCGAAGATCCACAGGCCGACGTCGCGGCTGCCGGTGAACGAGATGAAGCGCGTCAGCTTGTGCTGCACCATCGCGCCGCCGACCGACGAACCCGGACCGGTGACGAAGTTCAGGACCTGCTTCGGCAGGCCGCACTCGTACATCAGGTCGACCCACATCGCGGCGATCGCCGGCGACTGGCTGGCGGGCTTCACCACGACGGTGTTGCCGGCCAGCAGCGCGGCGGACGCCATGCCGGCCATGATCGCCAGCGGGAAGTTCCACGGCGGGATGATCACGCCGACGCCGAGCGGGATGTAGAGCATCTGGTTCCGCTCGCCCGGTACCGCGGTCACCGGCTGCGGCTGCGCCATCCGCAGCATCTGGCCGGCGTAGTACTCGAGGAAGTCGATCGCCTCGGCGGTGTCGGCGTCGGCCTCGGCCCACGACTTGCCGACCTCGTAGCAGAGCATCGCCGAGAACAGGTGCTTGCGTTCGCGCAGCCGCTGCGCCGCGCGCAGGAAGATGCCGACGCGGTATTCGGCGTCGGTCGCGGCCCATTCGGGGAACGCGGCGTGCGCCTTCTCGACGGCGATGTTGGCCTCGGCCTCGGTGAGCTTCTGGTACTTGCCGATCAGGCGCGTCAGCTCGCCCGGATCGAAGCTCTCGAAGGTCTCCTTGCCGGTGACCGGCTCGCCGCCGATCCAGCACGGCCAGGTCCTACCGAGCTGCTCCTTGGCCACCGTGTCGAGGGCGCGTTGGAACGCCTGCTGTTCGTGGGGCTGGGAGAAGTCGGTGAACGGTTCGTTGCGGAAGTCGGGCAGCTGCACGGGGGTCGCTCCTCTTGGCGGACGTTGGGGCGAACAGGATGCGTCGGCGGCTGCCGGGACGCAAGCGACCTGCCGGGGGGAGGCCGGCAGGTCGTCGCGGGGATCAGGGTCGTCGGGCGGCTGGTGGGGAGATCGGCGTAGGC
>CAYMRG010000861.1:0-1574 GCA_964392555.1 uncultured candidatus Brocadiaceae bacterium | reverse complement strand
GTCATGCAACCCGGCCCGAACGCGACGCACTCGGGTGACCTCGCCGACATCGATGGCGACGGCGACCTCGACATCCTGATCGGCAACGACGACAGCCTCAGCAACCGCGTCTACGTGAACGACGGCTTCGGCTTCTTCACCGACGTGACGGCGACCGCGCTGCCGCCGAACCTCGAGTTCACCACCGCCCAGGTGGTCGCCGACTTCGACGGCGACGGCGATGTCGACTGGTTCACGGTCGAGAACGGCCCCTGCCACTTCTACCTCAACAACGGCGCCGGGGTGTTCAGCGACGCGAGCGCGACGCGGCTGGCGGGGCTGCCGCAGCTCGCGGCCAATCGCTACGACGTCACCCCCTCCGCGACCGACATCGACGGCGACGGCGACCTCGACGTGATGATCCAGGCCGTCAACGGTGTGCCCTACCTGATCCGCAACCAGGGCGGAGTGTTGAGCCCGTTCCCGACGCAGCTGCCCGCCAACATCATGGGTTTCGGCCACTGGTTCGCCGACTACGACGGCGACGGCGACGCCGACATCTTCGCCGCCGGCGGCAGCAAGCTGCTGCAGAACCAGGGCAACGGCACGTTCGTCGACGTGACCGCGGCGGCGCTCGGCAGCCAGCCCCCTGCGCAGGCCTTCGCCTGCTTCGACATCGACAACGATGGCGACCCGGACCTGCTGACCACGGCTGCGATCTGGTGGAACAACGGCAACGGCACCTTCACCGCGCAGCTCGCGGCGACCGCGTGGATCGGTGGCTACAACGAGGGCGTCGCCTCGGCCGATTTCGACGGCGACGGCGACATCGACCTGCCGGGCAAGCCGAACTTCCTGCGCCAGACCGCCACCGCCGCGGCACCGGTGCGCGGCGCGGCCTACAGCCTCGCGTGCCACGGCCGCCCCGGCCAGACCTCGCTGGTCGGGGTGTGCGGCGCGCTCGGCTCCGGCGCGCTCGCCGTGGGACCGTTCGGCGTCCTGCAACTCGATCCCGCGACCGTGTTGCCACTGGCATTCGGCAGCGTCAACGGCGCGCCGCTGGTGATCACCTGGCAGGTGCCCAACCTGCCGGGCCTCGCCGGCACCGCCCTCCACTACCAGGCCCTGGTCGTCGATCCGCTCGAAGGTCCGGTGGTCACCAACTGGATCCGCGACGTCGTGCAGTGACGCCGGGCGGCCCGGATCCGGCCATCTGTCGCGCGTTCGGCGGCCCCGCGGCGGCCCGTCCCGCGGCCCAGAAACCGACCTCACCGGATCCGTACCCGCGCCGAATCCTTGCGCCCGCTTCCCGGCGCCCCTTACAAGGCGAGTGCAACCGCACTCCCGCATGGCCAGCAGCAAGCAACAGGGCACCCCGTTGGTGATCGTCGAGTCGCCCGCGAAGGCGCGCACGATCAGCAAGTTCCTCGGTTCGGACTTCCGCATCGAGGCCAGCATCGGCCACATCCGCGACCTGCCCGGCGACGCCAGCGAAGTCCCCGCCGACCTGAAGAAGGAGAAGTGGGCGAAGCTGGGCATCGACGTCGACCACGACTTCAAGGCGCTCTACGTCGTCCCCGCCGACAAGAAGGACC
>CAYMRG010000860.1:0-1583 GCA_964392555.1 uncultured candidatus Brocadiaceae bacterium | reverse complement strand
AGCGAAAGCGACCAGGCGCTGTGTCGCGAAGTCATCCGGCACGCCGCCCGCGCCGGCGACTCCTCCGACCTCGACCGCGCCTGCGCGGCGGCGCCGCCGCGCGAGCGCTATGCGGCGGGCCTGCTGGCGTTCCTGATCGGCGATCACGGCGCGACCCGCATCTGCTGGGACGATCTCAACGACCGGCTGCCCGATCATCCGCTGCTCGAAGCCTGCGCCGCGCTGCAGCTGTGGAGCGACGGCGCTCCGGAACGCGCCTTCCCGCGGCTGTTCCACGCCGCGCGCGAGTTCCCCGACGCAACGGCGTTGCCGCTGGCGATCGCCGAAGCCGCGCTCGAATCGGGCGATCCGAGCCAGGCCGCAACCTGGCTGGCGCGGATCCCGGCGACCGACGACGCGACGTTGCTGCAGGCCCGCCGTGCCAAGCTGCAGGCAGACCTGCTGCTCGCCGAGGGCGACGTCGAAGGCGCACGCCGCGCCTTCCGCCAACTCGCCTACCAGGACCAGACCAGCCCCGAGCCCCTCCAACGCCTGGCGCACATCGCGGTGACCCAGGGTGAGTTCGAGAGCGCCGGGCGACTGCTGCAGACCGGCATCGCGCGCTGGCCCGACTACGCGCCGCTGCGCCGCGAACAGGCGCGCCTGTGCCTGCTGCACCGCGACGTGCGCGGCTACCTGCGGCAGGTCCGCTACGCCCTCGCCCAGGATCCCAACGACGGCACCCGGCGCGACGCCGCCGATCTCGCCGACGTGCTGCGCCTCGGCGGACTGCAGGCCGCGCACCGCGAATTCATGGCCCGCTTCGGCGGGTCGCGGCCCGCGCCGCTGCACGACGATGCCTTGCCGCTGGCCACCTGGCTGCCGCGCGCCGCGGTGCTCGCACTCGAGAACGCCAGCCAGCTGTGCGCGACGTGGGATCGGGCCTGGGTGGCGGCGAGCCACAGCGAGGGCCGACCGTTCGCGGTCGGGCTGCAGAGCACGTGGCTGACGGCGCTGCGGACGCCGAACCTGGTCGACGTGTTGCCTGGCGCGACGCGCACCAGCCTGCTGGTCGGCGTGCCGCTGGTCCGCGCGGCGTTCACCGACCTGATCTCGGCGATGGTGCTGCCCTACCAGCAGAGCCTCGGCGACCCACTGCTTCGCGTCGCAGCGCCGCCGCTGGTCGCCATCCGCGAGGTCGCCGACAACCTCTACGGCAACCAGGTGCTGCTCGCCGGTGACCTCGACGGCGACACCCTCGAGGACTTCGTCGTCACCGCCCCGACCCGCACGCGGACGCCCGGTGGCGTGATCGAGCTGCGCAGCCGCGCCAGCGGTGGCCTGCTGCACGCCTGGCACAGCGACGCGCCGGCCCATTGGTTCGCGCGCAGCATCGCGGTCGTCGGCGACGTCGACGGCGACCTCTGCACCGACCTGGCGCTCGGCATGCCCGCACTGTCGCCGTCCCGGACGCCCTATGCGGTCGTCGAACTGCGCTCGGGCCGCACCGGCCAGCGGCTGTGGAGCAGCACGTTGCCCGCGCCGAACGCCGGCGACGTGATCGCCGCGATCGGCGACGTCGACGGCGACGGCATCCGCGACCT
>CAYMRG010000859.1:0-1598 GCA_964392555.1 uncultured candidatus Brocadiaceae bacterium | reverse complement strand
ACGATCTCCTGTCCGTCGCGCGTGCCGGTGGCCTTCTCGTAGCGCGCCTGGGTCGAGGCGATGAACGCCTGCGGCGTCGCATCCGACGCGAACGCGTTCCAGGTGACGATGCAGCCGGTCTCGGTCGGCGTGCGGCACGCGCCGCGTCCCCCGGGGAGCCGCGCGAGCTGCCCGACGGTGTAGCCGATGCCGATCGGATCGGCCGCGACCAGCCGCCGCGCCAGCGCACGATCGGCGCCGAACTCCTTCAGCCAGCGCTCGATGTGCGCCGCACCCTGGCTGTGACCGGCGACGATGAACGGCCGGCCCTTGTTGTAGTGCTTCAGGTAGTAGCGGAACGCGTCGCGCACGTCGCCCCAGGCGAACTCGTAGGCGCCCATCGCCTTCATCTCGGGCGGCGCATAGACCGCCGCCGAGGCGGCTTGCCGGTAGCGCGGCGCATAGACGCGGCAGCAGGCGTTGAACACCGCGGCCTGGCGCGCGATCACCGACTCGTCGGTCCAGTCGTTGGTGCGCGCGTCGTCGAGTGGCTGGTTCCAGCTCGCCTGGTTGAAGGTCGTCGGGTGGATGTAGAACACGTCGACCGGCGCGCTCGCCTGGCGATCGCCGAAAGGGTCGTTGTCGGGCACGACGTCGGCCGCGTCCGCGCGATCGGGCAGCGCAGCCCAGTAGCGCGGCTGCGAATAATCCGGCGGCGGTGGCGGCGGCAGTTCGCCGAACGGCTTCGGCGGCAGCTTGACCTTGAGCTCCTGCGCGAGTGCGCCCGGCGCGACCAGCGGTGCGAGGCAGGCGGCGAGCAGCAGTGGCGCGAGGCGGGCGAGACCGGTACGTCGGGACATGCGGCGAGCTCTCCGGGGCTGATCCGGCGGCGCGTCAGGGCTGCGCGAGCGCGGCGGCGAAGGTGTTGGCGAACACGCCGTCGTCGAAGTCGTAGCGCATCTTGCCGATGCGCACCACTACCGCGCGCTGCGCCGGCAGCACGAACAGGCGCTGGCCGCCGCGACCGCCGGTGTAGACAGTGCCCGGATGGGCGAACGGCGTCGGATGCGCCGGTGCGCGCGAGCGATCGACGTTCGACGGGATCAGCGGCGTCGGCTCGACCCACCAGTAGGTGCCGACCGACGGGTTCAGCGGCGACGGCGTGGTCAGCTGCGCGATCCAGGATTCGGGCAGCAGCTGCCGGCCGGCGACGCGGCCGCGGTCGAGCACCAGCTGGCCGACGCGCGCCCAGTCGCGCGCGGTCGCCTGGATGCAGCAGAACGTGCGGGTGTTGCCACCGGGCCGGTCGAGGCGCACGGCGGCGTCACCGGCGCCGATCGGCTGCCAGATCCGTCGCGACAGGTAGTCGCCATAGCTGCGCCGCGTGGCGCGCTCGAGCACCAGGCCGAGCACCTGCGCCTCGGCGGTCGCGCCGCGGTACTTCGTGCCGGGCTTCGACTGCGGCTGCAGTCCGAGCGCGAGCTTGCGCAGGTCGGTGCCGATGAACATCTGCATCGCCGGCGAATCCGGCGTGGCCGCATACGGCGGGTCGACCAGGCCCGACTGCGCGTACAGCAGGTCGCGGATCGTTATCGCGCCACGCGGATCGCCCGCGCCCT
>CAYMRG010000858.1:0-1607 GCA_964392555.1 uncultured candidatus Brocadiaceae bacterium | reverse complement strand
ACCAGTTCGTGCTGGCGCTGCACGACCCGGTCGCGATCCGCAAGCAGAAGCTCGACCCGTTCCAGGCGCAGCAGGCCCGCGGCGGCATCGAGATCCCGATGCAGCACACCGCCGGTGGGGACGTCGCCGGGGAACTGGCGATCGAGCTGGTGATGCGCGAAGGGTCGAAGACCGACGGCACGCTGGCGATCCGCTTCGGCGGCCACCGGCTCGAGGCGCCGTTCCACGTCGAACTGCCGCCGCCGGCAACGAAGTAGTGCGCGGTGCGGCCGCGATCGGCGAAGATGCCGGCGTGACGCCCCGCCACCTCGTGATCCTTCCGCTCCTGCTGGCCGCCGCCTGCCACTCGACCCCGCCCGCGCCGGGCGGCCATCGCGTGCTGCTGCAGGGCAACGAGCGGCTGGCGATCGTCGCGCGCGACGGCTCGATCGAGTGGGAGATGCCCTGGGGCGGCATCCACGACGTGCATCGGCTGCCCGACGGCCACCTGCTCGTGCAGAAGGGGGCGGCCGTGGTCGCCGAGATCGATCCCGCGACGAAGGCGGTGGTGTGGAGCTACGACGCGGCGACGGCGAACGGCAACGCCGGGCAGCGCGTCGAGGTGCATTCGTTCGTGCCGCTCGGCGATGGCAAGCTGCTGGTCGCGGAGAGCGGGCCGTCGCGCTTCGTCGAGATCGATCGCGCCGGCAACCTGCTGCACGTCATCCCGATGACGGTCGCACAGCATGATGCCCACCGCGACACGCGCCTCGTGCGCCGCCTGGCCGATGGCCACTTGCTGGCGAGCCACGAAGGCGACGGTTGCGTCCGCGAGTACGATCGCGACGGCCAGGTCGTCTGGCAGTTCGCGGTGCCGCTGTTCGGCCGCGAACGCCGCGACGGGCACGGCGCCGAGGCGTTCGGCAACGCGGTGTTCGACGCGCTGCGGCTGCCGTCGGGCCACACGCTCGTCGCCACCGGCAACGGCCACAGCGTGCTCGAGGTCGACCGCGGCGGCGCGATCGTCTGGTCGCTGCAGCAGAACGATCTGCCGGGGATCACGTTGGCCTGGGTGACGACGCTCGAAGTGCTGCCGAACGGCCACTACGTGGTCGGCAACTGCCACGCCGGTCCCGGCCAGCCGGTGCTCGTCGAGGTCGACCCGGCGACCAAGCGCGTCGTCTGGCAGCTCGACGGCTACGAACGCTTCGGCAACTCGGTCTCGAACTCGCTGCTGCTGGACGTCGCCGGGCTGCGGTGAGTTCGTTGGTCGATCCGCGTGCTGACGTTCGCCGGTTCGGGTGGGCCGTGCCGCTGCTGGTCGCCGCCGTCGCGATCGCCTGGTTCTGGCCGGTGCTGGGCCACGGCCTGCGCAGTGACGACTACCTGACCGTCTACTACCTCGACCGCGAGGCCGGCGCCGTCCGTTGGGGCAGGGTGTTCCAGGAGTTCGTCCGCCCGTGGTTCGGCGCCGACGACCTCTACCGGCCGCTGGTCAGTCTCAGCTTCGGCCTCGAGTTCGCGGTCGGCGGGAGCGCGGCGCTGCAGCACCTCACCAACATCCTCTGCCTCGCCGTGACGGTGGCCGCGACCGCTGCGACGGCCGCGCGGTTGACGGGCCCGCGCGT
>CAYMRG010000857.1:0-1608 GCA_964392555.1 uncultured candidatus Brocadiaceae bacterium | reverse complement strand
GGCGACGGATCATCGGGCCGCGGAGGATACCAGATCGCGTGGCGCGGCTCGCGATCGCAGCAGCAGCGCGAGGTTCGCCAGGGTGGCGGCCAGCAGCAACGCGGCCGCTGGCCGTACCCATGCGGTGTCGCCGTGGTGCAGCGCGACCGGCAGCAGCAGCGCGCCCGGTGTCCAGCACAGCGCGGCCCACCAGGCGAGGCGCGGCGCCGGCGGACGGTGCGCGTCCTGGCGGCCGCCGTGCAGGCGGGCGGCGAGCGGCACGAGGCGTTGCCCGACCCCGCCGATCAGGCCGGCGAACGCGAGCAGCAGGCTGCTGCCGTACGCCGACCACCAGCGGCCGTCGAGCCAGCCGAGCAGCAGGCCGAGGCCGAGTGCGAGCGCCGCGGCGAACTGCACCGCGGCGGTCGCCAGCAGCGCGTGCGCCGGCAGCAGCGGTGGCAGCCCGGCGGGCCGCGGTAGCCGCCGTCGCACCAGCGTCGCCGCCATCACCAGCAGCCACGTCGCGCCGCCGGCCCACAGCAGCCACAGGCCGACCGTGCGCGCCGGATCGACGAACAGGCCGACGCCGACCGTCGCCCCGCCGGCGGCCAGCAACGCGATGGCCGCCCCGGCGAACGGCTGCGCCGGCGGCGCGCACGGCACGAACATCGGCAACAGGCGCAGCCCGACCGCGGCGACCAGCGTGCCGGCGAAGCCGCCGAGCGCGAGGTGGGCGTGGGCGACGATCGCCAGGCGCGGGTCGGTCGGCAGCAGGAGGTGCGCGTGCTGTTCGGCCAGCAGGCCACCGGCGACGATCGCCGCGGCGAACAGGAGCCACGCCGCGGCGCTGCCGAGGCGCAGCGCCAGGGGGCCGCTGCCGGCGAGACCGGCGCCGCACAGCCGCGGCAGCCGGAGCACCAGCGCCAGCAGCAGCAGCGCCGCCGACCACGAGACGCCCGAATAGGTGCCGAGCGCCATGTGCGACGCCACGCCGGTGGCGACCAGCAGCAACGCGCCGAACAGGAACCAGTCGACCCAGGTCGCCGGCCGCGGCGCCCGCAGCACCATCGCCTGCGCGCCGTGGAACGCGCCGATACCCGCCATCGCGATGGTGCCCAGCGTCACCAGGTGCACGCAGGCCAGCGATTCGGGGTGGAGGATCGACAGCGTCGGGCCCGCGGGGCGCAGCGCGACCCAGCCGACCGCGCCGGCGAGGCATGCCTGAGCCGCGACCAGGTGCCAGCGCACGAGCCGCAGCGACCAGATCGGCACCGGCAGCGCGGGCCTCGGCGAGGCCGGGTCGGTGGGCGGCGTCACGGTCTGGCTAGCCGAACCGGCCCTCGATGTAGTCGGCGGTCTCCTGGCGCTTCGGCGAGACGAACATCGACTCGGTCGCGGTGTGCTCGACGACGCGGCCCAAGAGCATGAACACGCATTCCTCGCTGGCGCGGCGCGCCTGCGCCATGTTGTGCGTGACGATCAGGATCGTGTAATGGCCGCGCAGGTCCCAGATCAGGTCCTCGACCGCCGCGGTCGCCGCCGGATCGAGCGCCGAGCACGGCTCGTCCATCAGCAGCACCGCCGGCCTGGTCGGCAGCGGGCGCGCGATGCACAGCTTCTGCTGTTCCT
>CAYMRG010000856.1:348-1609 GCA_964392555.1 uncultured candidatus Brocadiaceae bacterium | reverse complement strand
GCACCATCGACGCCAACGGCGGCAACGGCGGCGGCGGCGAACAGGTCGGCGCATGCGGTGAGGCGGGCGGCGGCGGCGCCGGCGCCGGCGGCATGGTCATCCTGATGTCCGCGTCGCAGATCGTGCTGGAAGCGCACGGCGTCGCTTCGACCAACAAGTTCACCTACGGCAACGGCGAGAACAACTACTCGTTCGCGCTGTCCGCCGACGGCGGCGTGTGCACGACCGGCGGCTTCGGCGCGGTCAACGTGCAGGGCAAATACCCGGCCGGCGGCCAGACGATGCTCACCGGCACCACCTACGACGCCGACCCGCTCGGCGGCCTCGGCGGCATGGGCATCGTGCAGCTGATGGCTCCCCCGGGCCCGGTGACGCCTTCGGACGGCACCAACACGATCCTCGACGACAACATCGTCATCTTCAAGCGCAACACCAGCGGCAACCTGGTGCTGACGACCGGCACCGAGAAGCAGCGCCTGCTCGCCTGGCGCGGCTTCCCGGATGCTGCCGGGGTCTTCCACGACGACCAGGGCACGGTGGTCAACATCGGCAACAACGAAGGCGACATCCGCCCGGCGCCGACGCTGCTGCCGGTCCCGTTCGGCGCCCGTTCGCGCGCGCGTTCGAAGTGGATCGACACCGGCGCCAGCAACCGCCGCGAGCTGACCTCGGTCTCGGGGCCGCGGGGCATCCTGACCACCGGTGGAGCGACGGCTGGTCCGATCTACGAGTTCGCTGGCGTCGATTCGGTCACGGGCTACGTCAACTACTCGACGGTCGGCACGTCGGCGCTGGTCGACTACCCCCAGCCGGTCGTCGGACCGACGACCATCGCCTCGATGACGGCGAATGCGACCTACCTCGGCCAGCCGGCCTACCAGGTCGACCTGGCGTCGGCGGCGTTCCAACAGGCGAATCGCTACGTCGACTACGAGGCCGAGATGACCAATGCCACCGGCGACGTGCTCGGCAGCTTCCGCATCCTGTCGCACACGGATGCCTCGCTGCTGCTCGATCCGGGCCTCGACCAGCTGCCGACGGAAGCAACTCAGCTCCGCGTCCGCGCCAAGTTCTTCAAGATCGTGACCAGTGGCAGCGAGGGGCTCGGCCCGGTGCGCACCGGCACGTCGCAACCGACCTCGAGCGTCCGCATCGGCTTCGCCTTCCACACCGACCCGAAGAGCCAGACCGGCCAACGCTTCCCGGCGGACGACCAGACGTATCTCTACGATCTGTCGGACCCGGCGTTCGTGCAGTGGCA
>CAYMRG010000856.1:0-332 GCA_964392555.1 uncultured candidatus Brocadiaceae bacterium | reverse complement strand
CCCCGCGCCCGGTCAACACCGGCCTGGCGCCGACGACCCGGGGCCCACCGGGGCCGGGCGGGGGGCGCGCCGACCGGTTCAGAGATTGTCCGCCGGGCTGCCGGTTACCTACGACGGCGGACCACGCAACCCGCCGGCGCACGCCCGGCGGGGTGGCGCGCTGCGCGCGCCGGGACGTAGGACGCGGCGGGGCGCCCCCCCAACCACCGCACCCGAGCGCGTCGATTTCGTCGTCCGGCAAGGAGGGCGACTCGAAGCGCGCGGAGGCGGGGCCGTTGCCCCGCCGAGCACGCTTCGGGGAAGCCCGACGCCGCTGGGCGGCGAAAGCGGCG
>CAYMRG010000855.1:0-1613 GCA_964392555.1 uncultured candidatus Brocadiaceae bacterium | reverse complement strand
CGCGCTCGTCGGCCGGCTGCCGGTCGGCATCCCGGAGTTCGCGCCGGCCGGCGGCGGCCAGTCGCTGTATCCGGGCAGCGCCGTTCCGGCCGGCGACCTCGCGGCGGCCGACCTCGACGCCGCGCTGCCGGAGCAGCTGCGCGCGACGCTCGCGGCGGCGGTCGCCGACCACGCGTTCCCCGGCGCGGTCTGCGTCGTCGCGCGCCACGGCCAGAAGGTGCTCGAGCTCGCGGTCGGCAAGCTCGGCTACGAGGCCGATGATGCGGCGGTGACGCCCGGCACGCGCTACGACCTCGCGTCGTTGACCAAGGTCTGCGCGACGACGCCGGCGGTGCTGCGGCTGGCCGCGGCCGGCAAGCTGTCGCTCGACGATCCGGTGCAGAAGTGGCTGCCGGCGTTCACCGGCATCGGCAAGGAGCGCGTCACGCTGCGCCACCTGCTGGCGCACTGCGGTGGCCTGCCCGCCTACGAACGCTACTACCGCACGCTGCACGGTCGCGACGCGATCGTCGCCGCGGCCGCGGCCGAAGGACTGATGACCGAGCCCGGCACCGGTTCGACCTACAGCGACCTCGGCTTCATCCTGCTGTCGGCGGTCGTCGAGGCGGCCAGCGGCGAGCGCTTCGCCGACTACGTCGCGCGCGAGGTCTGGCAGCCGCTCGGCATGGCGCACGCGCAGTGGGCGCCGACCGACGGGCCGGCCTGCGACGCGGCGCCGACCGAAAGCGACGATGGGCGCGGCGGCATCGTCCGTGGCTACGTCCACGACGAGAACGCGTTCGCGTTGGGCGGCGTGTCCGGTCACGCGGGCATGTTCGCGACCGCCGACGACGTGCTGCGGATCGGCGCGATGCTGCTCGGCGGCGGCCGCGGCTTCCTGCCGCGCGCGCAGGTGTTGACCGCGACGCATCCGGCCGGAATCGTCGCCGGCGACACCAGCCGCGCGGTCGGCCTGCAGATGCTGCAGCGCGACAGCTACGCCGGCAGCGAGGTCTCGCCGGGTGCGTTCGGCCACACCGGCTTCACCGGCACCTCGCTGTGGTGCGACCCGCGGCTCGACCTGTGCGTCGTGCTGCTGACCAACCGCGTCCACCCGACCCGGGTCAACAACAAGATCCAGGGTGTCCGGCGGGCGGTGCACGACCTCGTTCGCGGTGCGGTGCGGTAGACTCGGCGGCATGCGCAGGACGACTCCGACCCGGTTTCTGTTGGCAGGCATGCTCGCGCTGGCGCCGCTCGGCGCGCAGCGTCAGGGCACGGCGGACGGCGCGGCGCCGGCCACCGCGGCACGCGAACTGCGCGTCAGCATCGTCGGTGCGAGCGTCAGCGCCGGTTTCTGCGACGGCCCGATGTTCGGCGCCAAGCGCAAGGGCGAGACCATCGACCTGCAGAAGCTGCTGCGCGGCTGGGCCGACGACGAGCTGAAGATCACCGCCCACAACCCGATGGCGATGCTGCAGATGTTCCTGGGGCCGGTCGAGCACGGCCGCGAGCAGGTGGACGCCGCGCGCAAGTCGCAGCCCGACCTCGTCGTCGCGATCGACTTCCCGTTCTGGTTCGCCTACGGCTACATGGACGGCTCGCGCGACGAGTTCGAGCAACGCAGCGAACGG
>CAYMRG010000854.1:0-1623 GCA_964392555.1 uncultured candidatus Brocadiaceae bacterium | reverse complement strand
TAGCAGCCGCGGTGACGTCGGCCGCCACCGGCGAGCCGACCGCGGACGGCGGCTACCGCTTCGTCGATCCGCGCTGGGGCGGCGTCGAGCTCGGCGCCGTCACCGGAATCGCCGCCGACGGCGCGCGCTGCCGCGGCAGCATGCATTTGGCCGACGGCGTGCTGCAGCTGCGGCTGCCGGCCGACTTCGTGTCGAACGCGACCTACCCGATCGTGCTCGATCCGCTGATCGGCACGGCGTTCGCCATCGCGACGCCGAGCATCGCCGACACCAACATCGTCACCGCCTACGAGCACAGCTCGGGCAACTACCTGGCCGTCTGGCAACGCCCCTATGGCGTTTCGGCACACGAGATCATCGGTCAACGCGTCACCGCCGACGGCACCCTCACGGGCGCACCGATTGCCATCGCGAGCAACGCGTTCGAGGACCCGACCAACCCCACGGTCTGCGCCTGCGTGCCCGCAGGTCGCTTCGTCGTCGCCTGGCAGCACACGGTCGCGATGACCACCAACTACTCGATCAAGGGCCGCACGGTGCCCGCGACCGCCGGTCTGATGAACGCAATCGGCACGTGGTCCGTCGGCAGCAACCGCACCGACCCGACGCTGTGTGCCGGCGCGGGCTCCGGCTCGCTCGACGTGATGCTGGCATGGCGCGCCCCCGGCGTCGGCGCGGAGATCCGACGCGTCACGGTGGCCACGACCGGTGGCGTCTCCTTCGGCGCCGTCGCCACGGCGATCAGCACCAGCAACACCATCCAGTCGGGACCGCAGATCACCGCCACCAGGAACGGCGCCGGCGTCGGCATCGTCGGCCTCGAGACCGCCAGCGGCACGAACCACACCCTGAGGCTGCGCGCGTTCGGCACGTCCGCGCCCCTCGGCAGCCAGGTGAACGCAGTCGCCGCGTTCGCCGGCACGCTGCGGCACACGATCGGCTGCAACGGCAGCGACTTCCTGCTGACCTACATGCAGAACGACCTGCGGCAGGCCCAGGTCGTCTGGAACGGCGCCACGCTGCAGGTCGCCGCCTCGCAGCCGCTGGTAACCGGCATCACCGCGCTCGACCTCGACATCGCATGGCTCGGCGACCGTTACGTGTGCGTATGGGAGCAGAGCAACGGCGGTCTTGGCACGCCGGTGCGCGGGGTGCCCGTCAAGCAGAACGGCACGATCTGTGGCCCCGTCTTCGACCTGACGCCGGCTGTCGGAAACAGCCATCGCGCGCCGTCGATCGGCTCGGTCAAGCAGGGTGGTGGCACCGACGACACCGCCTTGCTCGCCTGGCACCTGGTCGCACCGGCGATGTTCTCGCTTTCGGTCAAGGCACAGCGCTTCGAAGCAATGGTCGGCCAACCGCCGGTCCAGCTGAGCCCCGGCTGTCCGGGCGGCGGCACGCTGACCGCCAACGGGCCGTTCGCGCTCGGCAACGAGACGTTCACGTTCGATCTGGCCGGCGGCGACCCGACCGCGCCGTTCGCGGTGCTCGGGCTCAGCGATGGCAGCACGACCCCGGTGACCTGTGGCTGCACGTTCACGCAGTCCCTCGTCACCCAACTGGCGCTGCGTAACTGTCCTGCCAACGGCATCTGGTCGCGGTCGTTGCGGTTTGCACGATCTG
>CAYMRG010000853.1:0-1626 GCA_964392555.1 uncultured candidatus Brocadiaceae bacterium | reverse complement strand
CAGCCGAGACAGCGCGCCAGGTCGATCACCGGCACCTGCAGCGGCGCGACCTCGCTGCCGCGCTTCGCCGCGTCGGCGCGTTCGGCGACCGCGCGCTGCTGCCGCCGCAGGTCGCTGCGCCGGTGCCACGACGCCGCGCAGGCGATCGCGAGCACCACGACCAACGCGAACAGCAGCGACCAGGTCACGCGGGATCCCCCGTTCCTCGACTGGATGGCTCAGTAGGTGCCGCCGCCGGCCGCCGGCAGCGCGGCCTGTTCGACGTAGCTGCGGGCGGCATCCATGCAGCCCTGCAGGTCGCGATCGAGATCGCGCGCGTTCTGGCCGACGAGCTTGACCTCGTTCTGCACTTCGTCGAGCGCGCTGGCGTTGAGGTCGTGGGCCAGGAAGGTCGCGACGTCGCGCAGCGATTTCGCGTAGGCGTCGAACTTCTGCTGTGCCGGCACCGCGACCTTGGCGATGGCGTCGTAGCGCTCCTTGGTCACCGCGAGTCGCATCTCGCTGAGCTGGCGCAGGCGATCGCCCGAGATCGACGCGATGCCTTTCTGCCATTGCTCGAACACCGGCTTCGCCGCCGCCTGCATCGGTCCGACGACGTCGCGGAAGCGCTTCGCCTGCTGGTCCGTGACGTCGATCGACTGCACGAACCGCGCATAGGACGCGACGGCGGTGCCCTGACCGAAGCGACCGGTGGCCAGCGCGTTCATGCGCTCGTACGCGTCCTGGATGGCGACGCGGCCGCTCTCGGCCTCGACGTGGACGCGCTCGATCCAGGTGACCAGCTCGTCGACCTGGGCCGGAGCACCTTGCTGGGACGAACCCGACGCGCACGCGGCGGCCAGGCAGAAGCAGACGACAGAGGGGAACCGTGGCAGACGGCGATGGGACATGGGGCGGTATCTCAAGGCGCCGGCACCGGCGACGCCAGAGCTCTCATCGGCACACCGGCCCTTGCTACTGGCGCAATCCACCACCCGAACTCGCCCGAGGTACTGCGCCTTGGCAGACCTGCCGCGGAGCGTCCACGCGACGTGCGCCTGCGTCACGGATCGAGACGCCGACGTGGCAGCGCGTTACGGTGCCCGCATGCAGGTCACGATCCTCGGTTCGGGCACGGCGATACCGGAGTCGGACCGCTTCCCCGCCGGCTACCTGGTGGTCGCCGGCGGGCTCCGGCTGATGGTCGACTGCGGCCCGGGCACACTGCGGCGGCTGGCCGCGGCCGGCCAGGACATCGCCGACCTCGACGCGGTGCTGCTGACCCACTACCACACCGACCATTGCGCCGACCTCGCCGCGCTGCTGTTCGCGCTGCACGGGCCGAACTACGCCGGTCGTGGCCCCCTGCGCGTGTTCGGCGCCCCCGGCCTCGAACGCCTCGTCGCCACCCTGACCAGCGCCTGGCCGTGGCTCACGCCGCGCGGCTACGAGCTCGTCCTGCGCGAACTGCTGCCCGGCGATCTGGCGCTGGCCGCCGACCTCACGCTGCGCGCGGTGCCGATCCGGCACACCGCGCAGAGCCTCGGCTACCGCCTGACCTCGCCGACCGGCAGCGCCGCCTTCTCCGGCGATGCCGACGAATGCGACGAGCTGGTCGAGCTGGCGCGCGACGTCGACCTGTTCGTC
>CAYMRG010000852.1:0-1632 GCA_964392555.1 uncultured candidatus Brocadiaceae bacterium | reverse complement strand
CACCACCGGCGCGTCGAACGGACCGGAGATGGCGATCCGCCGCAGCGTGATGGTGAACTTGTAGACCTGCGGGCTGGTCGGGACGATCGGGTTGACCGCACGGATCACGAGCGTCGAGTTCTTGTCGGCGCTCTTGCAGGTCACCGTCTTGATGACGCCGCCCGTTCCCGTCTTCACCGTGCAGCTCGCCGCCGGCCACACCGCCGGGCTCGGCAGCGTGTTGGTGTCGAGCCCGAGCGCGTCGACGACGCGCGCCGCGTAGCCCGTGGGCGACGCGAGCGTGTCACCGCCCGGCAGGTTCACGATGAAGTCACCGCTGACCTTGACGATGCCGTTCGCCTTGGAGGGATTGCCCGACGAGTTGCGCCGGATGCGCGCGCGCGTCGGGTTCAGCTCCGCGTCGATGGCATCGCACACGTCGCCGATGCCGTCGTTGTCGAGATCGGCCTGCGAGGCGTTGGAATCCGCCGGGCAGTTGTCGTCCGCCGAGCAGACGCCGTCGCCGTCCGGATCGCCGCTGCCACCCTCGGTGCACACGCCGCTCGTGCAGAAGTCGGAGATCGAGCAGGTGTCCGGCGTGCCGTTGCAGACGGTGCCGTCGGGATCGAGCTGGCAGGTGCCCGTCGGCTCGAGGCAGACGCCGGTCTGGCACTCGGCGTTGCAGCTGACCGGTGTACCGGTCTGGCACTGGTTCGTGCCGAGGTTGCACGTCTCGGCGCCGGTGCAGGCGAGGCCGTCGTCGCACTGCGCGTCGCTGGTGCACTCGACGCAGGCGGGAACCGTCGCCGAGAACGGCGTGAAGTCGACGTTCGCGGTGACCGCGTCACCCGAGCCCGGACCGACGCCGCTCGGACCGTCGCCCGCGCCCCAGAAGTTGTTCTCCGCGTTCAGCTGGCCCGCGGAGATCGCCGTGCCGTCGACGGCCGTCGTGTTGTTCTGGAAGGCGTTCGACGTGACGGTGTTGTTCGCCGCGTCCGACGAGACGCCGACGTCGTACGACAGCGTGTCGTGATTCTCGATGCGGTTGCAGCTGGCGGTGTTGCCGGTCGCGTCCGCCGGCGAGCAGAGCCCGAACGAGCCGCCCTGGAACACGATGCCGCTGTTGCCGTCGGAGATGACGTTGCTGTCGATGACGTTGTTCGTCGCCGAGAAGACCAGCACGCCCGCCGCGGTGCCGTTGACCGGGTTGCCGGTGTAGCGGTGCCCGGTGATGGTGTTGCCGGAGATCTGCACGGCGCTGCCGCCGAAGCCGACCTGCACGCCGTTCTGCGCGATCACCGCCGTGTCGCCCGCGCCCGTGATCGTCGAGCCGGTGAGCGTGCCGGTGCCGACGCCGTCCACCGCGCCCGCGCAGCCGCAGCCGTTGAAGGTCACGCCGTTCTTCTGGTAGCCGCTCACCGTCACGCCGGTGATGTCCACGTCGGCGACGTTCGGGCCCTTCGCCTGCACGTAGATGGCGAGACCGTTCTGCACGCCGTCGAGCGGCTTGTTGCGGACCTCGACCACCGAGCCGCCGTTGATCGCGCCCGAGGCGTTGCGGAAGTAGAGGCCGATCAGGCGCGCCGGCATCGAGGTGATCAGCGTCGCGTCGACGTTCAGGTCGTTGAACACCACGCCGGTCGCGCCGCTCGC
>CAYMRG010000851.1:0-1634 GCA_964392555.1 uncultured candidatus Brocadiaceae bacterium | reverse complement strand
CAACAGGCCGCGCAGCAGGTTGGCGTCGCGGGCGTCGCCCTGCGCCCGCTCGACCTCCTCGCAGCACCGCGCCGCCAGCTTGCCCGCGTCCTCGCGGTCGCAGGTCGTCGCCAACGTCACGGCAGCCATCGCGCGGTCGAGCACGACATCGGGCAGCGCTGCCAGCGTCGGCGGCAGCGGCCGCCCCAGCACCGCGAGCGCGGCCGCGGCATCGTCGCTGCGCAGCACGGCCGCGAGGGTCACGCGGTAGGCCGCCGCCGAATCCGGGTTCGCCAGCCACAGGCCGGCCGCGACGTCGAGCGAATCGAAGATCGTGGCGCCGTCGGTCGCGCCGACCGTGAACTGCAGGATCTTGCGGGCCTGCTGCGCCACCGGAGTCGCGTCGGCGCCGAGCTCGGCGTCGGCCGCGTGATACACCTCGGCCAACCGTTCGCGTCGCCGCGCCGGCGGCTCGCCGGCGGCCGGCGGCGCGGACACGCTGAGGAAGTACTCGGCCGCGACGCTCATCACGCCGGCATGCGGACGACTTCGCGCTTCGTCCAGCCACCGTCGGGCCGCGGCCCGGTCGTCGCCGGCGAGCGCGGCAGCTGCCAGCACCTCGAACGGCAAGGCGTGGGCGAAGCCGGCATCGGCCAGCGACTGCGCCAGCTCGAGCGCCGCGCGCCGATCGGTGGCTTGCAGGAAGCGCAGGTGCGCGAGCCGACCCGGCTCACCGGCTTCGGCCTGCGCCGCGCGCCAGCGGCGCGCCTCGGCGACGTCGTGGCGCAACTCCGCGAGCGCATCGGCGATCTGGGCACGCATCTGCACGAACGGCGGCGGCGGCGCCGCGGCGACCGCCACCAGATCCGCGTCGACGGCCTCGAGCTCACCGGCGCGCAGGTGCAACCGCGCCAGCAGGAGGTGCTCGGTCGGCAAGGCGCGCGGCCCGAGCCGACGCAGGCCTTCGCTCACCGAGGGGATCCCCGGTTCGCCTGGCAGCAGCTGCCAGGCGATGCACAGCAGGTGGCCGACGGCCAGGTCGTCCGGGAACTCGCGCAGCAGGCGCGCCGCCAGCGCCCGACCGCGCTGCCGCGCCACCGAGGCAAGCCGGCGCGCCGGTTCGCCGCGTCCCACCTCGCCCCCGCCGATGACCAGGCTCGCGCGCACCCCGTCGAGCAGTTCCTGCGCGGTCGCGAAGCCATCGGCCCGCAACAGCCGCAACGCCGTGGCGACGCGAGCGACCGAATCCAGGGTGAGCACCCACGCGAGTTCGTCGGCCGTGACGACCTTCGTGCCGTCGATCCGCTCCAGGGCGCCGTCCGGCAGCAGGTCGTTCGTCACCGCCGGCGGGTCGCCGGCGATCGCGAGCCGCGCCGCGAACGCCGCGACGTCGAACGGCGCGGCAGCGGACTGCGGCGAAGGGTCCTGCGCGAGCAAGTTCGCGACGGCGGCGAGAGCAGACCACCACGTGGCGGGGCGAGCCATGCGACCAGCGTATCGCCGCGGGCGCGGGCCTTGCGCCTTCGTCAGGGCAATCCCAGCCCGACGACCACCACCCGGCCGCAGTGCGCACGCCCCGTCGGCGTGACCATGCCGCGCTGCGTCGCGACGAACGTCACGGTCACGTCCGCATGGCACGCGACCCCGAGCACCGC
>CAYMRG010000850.1:0-1641 GCA_964392555.1 uncultured candidatus Brocadiaceae bacterium | reverse complement strand
ACCGGGCGTGTTCCGATGACCGCCGACGTGCTGCTGGTCGAAGCGGAGCCGGGCAGCCTCGCGCCGTTCGATCGCTGCCTCTGCGGCCTGGACGTCGCGGTCCACCATGCCGGCTCGATGCGCCAGGCGCTCGATTTCGTCGCCACCCACGACACCGCGTTCGCCGTCGTCGAGCTGGCGCTGGCGGATGGCGACGGCCTCGAGGTCGCCCACCGCATCCACACCGACGGCCCCAGCCAGCACGTGCCGATCTTCCTGATCGCGCCTGCGGCCGAAGCCGAGACCGTGATGTTCCGGGCGTTCGAAGCCGGCGTCACCAGCATCCTGTCACCGCCGTTCCTGCGCGGCATGGTCGCGGCCAAGGCGCGCCTGCACCTCGAGGCGTTCGCCAGCCGCCAGCGCGTCGCCGAGCAGACACTCGCGCTCGAGCGGTCGAACCAGCGCTTCCGCGAGTTCGCCCACGCCGCCGCGCACGACCTGCGGGCGCCGCTGCGGGCGATCACGAACATGATGACCTGGCTGCTCGAGGAAGCCGACGAACGCGAGCGCACGGCGCTCGGCCGCCAGATCGTCGACCGCGCGCGGCGCATGGACACCATGCTGGTCGCGATGCTGCAGTTCGCCGCCGCCGACAACCCGGGGCCACGCGGCACGGTCGATCTCGCGGCCGTCGTGGCCGACGTGCGCGAGGTGCTCGGCAACGAAATCGAATCGGCCGGCGCCACCGTCACCTGCGGTCCGCTGCCCCGCCTGACCGGCGACGAGGTGCAACTGCACCGGCTGGTGCAGAACATCGTCACCAATTCGCTGAAGTACCGCAGGCCGGAGACGCCGCTGGTGCTCACGATCGACTGCAGCGTCACCGAGGGCATTGCCGAACTGAGCTTCACCGACAACGGCCAGGGCTTCGACCCGCAGTTCGCGGAGGAGCTGTTCCGGCCGTTCCGCCGCCTGGTCACCGCGGCCAAGATCGAGGGGTCGGGCATCGGCATGGCGACCGCGCGGCGCGTCGCCGAGGCCCATCGCGGCACGATCCGGGCCATCGGTCGGCCGGGCGAAGGGGCGACGTTCGTCGTCGCGCTGCCGATCACCCCCGCCGAGACCGCGGCCTGGCGCGAGCGGTGCGCGCCGGCCGGCGCCAACGCGACCGAGGGCGCCGCCGAACTGACCCCGGCGACGGTGGCGACCGCCGGCCGACGCCTGCTGCTGGTCGACGACGACGACCTCGATCGGCTGGTGTGCACGCGCAACCTCGCGCCCCACTACGACCTCGTCGTCGCCGCCGATCCGGCACAGGCCCTGACGCTGCTCGACGACTCGATCGCGGTCGTTCTCAGCGATTTCGACATGCCCGGCCACGACGGCGTCTGGCTGCTGTCGCGGGTCGCGCGCGACCGGCCGACGGTGCGGCGCTTGCTGATGAGCGGCCTGCCGAACGATCGCTGCCGCGCGTCGGTGGCGACGGGCATCGCCGAAGCCGTATTCGAAAAGCCGGTCAGCCTGACGATGCTCGATGCGGTCGTCGGGCCAGCAGTCGGTGGCCAGCAGTCGGTGGGGACCAGCAGCCTCGGGACCAGCGCGGCCGGCAGTTGATGCCAGCGGGCAGACGTGCGGCGAGGAAAAGACTGGAGCGGGTGATGA
>CAYMRG010000849.1:0-1642 GCA_964392555.1 uncultured candidatus Brocadiaceae bacterium | reverse complement strand
CGGCGCGGTGACCAAGGTCGACCTCAATGCAGGCATCAGCTACGCCAACCCGAACAACCCCGCGGCGAAGGCGATCGCGCTGGCGCAGCCGACCGACGTGGTGTTCTCGGCCAACGGCGCCGACATGTACGTCGCATCGTTCGGCACCGATCGCATCGCCAAGGTCGATCCCGACACCGGCGCCGTGCTCGCCCGCATCGAGGTCGGCAACACGCCGGGTGCGGCGGTCGATCCGCGGCACAAGCGTGGACCGCGCGCGATGGCGCTGCACCCGACGGCCGGTCGCCTCTACGTGCTGAATCGCATCAGCAACACGATCGGCATCGTCAACCTCGCGACGTCGACGACGGCCGGCGAGATCCCGGTCGCCAGCTTCGATCCGGTGCCGCCCGCGATCCGCGAGGGCCGCGGCTTCCTCTACGACGCGAAGCTCTCCGGCAACGGCACGATGTCGTGCGCGTCGTGCCACATCGACGGCGAGACCGACCGCGAGGACTGGGACCTCGGCAACTACGAGGACCCGGAGATCTCGCTGCCCGACCCGTCGAACACGTACGGCCAGATCCACATGCACCCGATGAAGGGCCCGATGTTCACGCAGACGCTGCGTGGGCTGACCCAGGGCTCCAACCCGCTGCACTGGCGCGGCGATCGCTCGGACTTCAACTCGTTCAACGCCGCGTTCTCCTCGCTGATGGGCGGCACGCAGATCAGCAGCCTCGACATGCAGGCGTTCACCGACTTCATCATGGCCTGCGACTTCGAGCCGAACCCGAACCTCGGCGTCGACCGATCGATGCCGGCGGTCATCGACGGCGGCAGCACCGCCGCCGGCCTGCAGATGTTCCTGACCGGCTCGGCCGTCGCACCGATCGGCGCCTGCAACACCTGCCACCACCTGCCTCTCGGCACCGGCAGCAAGATCGTCAGCGCGAGCGTCCTCGGTCAGCACCAGGGCCTCAAGGTCCCGCAGCTGCGGACCGTCTACCAGAAGCTCGACTTCGACAACACCGCCGGCGCGGTCTCGCGGGCGGGCTTCGGGCTGTCGCACGACGGCGCCTTCGGCTCGATCCAGGACTTCCTGTCCAACCCGGTGACGTTCGGACCGCTGGCGAGCGACGCGACCGCCAAGCAGGACCTGGCGGCGTTCCTGATGTGCATCGACACCAACACGCCGCCCGGCGTGGGCTTCCACCGCCACCTGAAGAGCACGAACATCACCTCGGCCACGACGCAGACCGAAGTCGCGACGCTGCTTGGTCGCGCCGACCTCGGCGAGATCGACGTGATCCTGAAGGGGCGCCTCGCGAACCACCTGATGGGCCTCTACTACGTGGCCGCGCTCGACCACTTCCAGGCCGACGACATCAACTACGGCCCGTACTCCTGGTCGCAGATCGTCAGCCTGATCCAGGGTGGCGGCTCGGTCGCCGTGATGGGCGTGCCGCGCGGTGCTGGCCAGCGGATGGGCGTCGACCGCAACATGAACGGCATCCCGGACGCCAACGAGACCGCTGGCGACATCCTCGAGAGCTTCGGCAATCCGAGCCCGGCCTGCGCGGGCAATGTGCACGTCGACGCCAACAGCCAGACGCTGCTCGGCAACAGCCAGTTCGCGCTGACCTGCACGGGCGTGTTCCCC
>CAYMRG010000848.1:0-1654 GCA_964392555.1 uncultured candidatus Brocadiaceae bacterium | reverse complement strand
CGCGCGATGCCGCTGCCGCGGAGATCCGCGAGCTGCCGGAATCGGCCACCGACGACGAAGCTGCCGTCGTCCAGGCACGTGGCCGTCTGGACCGACGCGTCGATGCCGTCGCCGATCGGTGACCAGTTGCTGCCCGACAGGCGCACGGCCGTCTGGTAGCCGATGACGTGGGTGTCCTGCATGCCACCGCCGATCAGCAGCTCGCCGTTGGCGAGCGGCACGAGCGTGTTCGCCCCGAGGATCCCCACCGAATCGAGCGACGACCAGGACGTGCCGTCCCAACGCTTCAGACCATTGCTGTGGGACACGACCAGGTCGCCACCTGGAACCACGACCGCCGCGCCGGCGATTCCCGTTTGCTGCCCGACTGGCAACCAGTCCACGCCGTCGTAGCGCAGGGCCAGGACACCGTATTGGCTACCGACGGTGAAGGAACCCGTCAGCACCAGGTCGCCGTTGGCCAGCTCGGTGATCGCGGTGAACGTGCCCGGCCGGTCGGTGCCGAGAGTCGACCAGGTCGCACCGTCCCACCGCGACACCCGCACCTGCGACGACAGCGGTGACGACAGCCAGACCACGACCAGATCGCCGTTGGCGGTCACCAACAGACCGCGCACGCCGCCGGTCACCGTCGTGCCGATCGCCGACCATGCCGTGCCATCCCAACGCGCGAGGTTGGTGATCGAGGTGCCGGTCACGATGAACGATCCGCCGGCGACCAGGTCGCCGTTCGGCAGCGTGACCAGCTGGTAGACCACATTGGTGATGCCGAGGCCGAGGCGGTGCCATGCCGTGCCATCCCAGCGCGCGACGCCGTCGGCAGCCCATTGGCCGCCGGCCGGTGCGAAGTAGCCGCCCACCGCGAGGCTGCCGTCGGCCATGGTCGCCAGGCAGAGGACCGCCGGAGTTCCGCCTGCCGCGAGGTAGATGCCGGTGCCGAGGGGCGCCCAGACGCCGGTCGCTGGATCGAACGTCGCGATGCGGTTCGCGGCCACGTTGCCGGCGGCCAGGAAGTCGCCACCGAACACCAGCAGTTCGCCGGCTGGCCCGGCACCGTCCGGATCCCACACGGTCGCGACTCGCACCGTGCCATTCGGGCCGGGGTAGGAACCCCGGTCCTGCACCTGCCAGCACCCCTGACCGCACGCCGGACCGATCGAACCGAGAAGGCCGAGGACGGTGGCCACGAACCGGAACGTGATCGACATTCCGTCCGACGGTAGCCGCAGGCGGGGATCGTCGCCGTAAGGCACAAGGACCACCTGTGCCGGAAACTCGCCGGCGCCTACAGGCTGTCGAGGTACTACAGGCTGTCGAGGTACTTGCCCGGCTCGTAGTTGCCGAGGTCGAGGATCTTCGTGCAGATACGGTCGAGGAAGTAGCGGTCGTGGGAGACGACGACGATGCAGCCGGGGAATTCCTGGATCGCCTCTTCGAGCACGCGCAGCGTGTCGAGGTCGAGGTCGTTGGTCGGCTCGTCGAGCAGGATCACGTCGCCGCCGCGGCGCAGCATCTTGGCGAGCTGGACGCGGTTGCGCTGACCACCCGACAGCGAGCCGACGCTCTGCTGCTGGTCCTGGCCGGTGAAGTTGAACTTCGCGACGTAGCTGCGGCTGTTGACCTCGTGCTTGCCGAGCTTGATCAGGTCCTGGCC
>CAYMRG010000847.1:0-1671 GCA_964392555.1 uncultured candidatus Brocadiaceae bacterium | reverse complement strand
GTACGCAACCGCCGCGGTGATCGCCGTCTTGAGGCCGACGCGGTAGAGGTAGCTGCCCGCCGGCAGCGTCACGCCGCAGTCGGCGCGGCTGCCCGACGCGGTGTCGTTCCAGGCCAGGCGCGTCGTCCCGGTCGCGTCGTAGAGGGCGATGCGCGTGTCGCGCGTCAGGTTCAGCGCCAGCGTGCCGGCGTTGATCGAACGCAGGTGCGCCTGGCCGGGCGACGTCAGCGTGAACGAGAACCACTCCTCGTCGGTCGTCGTCGCGAAGCTCGCGACGATCTGCTGGCCGGGCAGGATCGCCTGCGCCTGGGCCGGCGTGTCGTTCGGTTCGATTTCGGGAACGCGCTGGGCCAACACGGCGGTCGCAAGCAGCGGGAATGCGGTGCACAGGGCAAGGGTACGGACCATGGTGAACCAGAGGCGCCGTTTCGATGGCAGGGGGCCAACCGGAAACGAGATTCCCAGCCTCACCAGGCCAGCGGTCGCCCGTCGCGGAAGAAACCCCCGGTCGGCCCGCCGTCGCGCAGCGTCGCTGCCCAGACCACGCCCGCCGCACCTTCGTCCACGGGACGCCCGCCGCCGCCCATGTCGGTCGCGGTCCAGCCCGGGCAGACGGCGTTGACCAGCACGCCGGTGCCACCCAGTTCGCCGGCGAGCACGCGGGTCAGCGCGTTCAACGCCGCCTTGCTGGTCGCGTAGGCCGGCGTGCCGGCCCCCATCCCCGCCAGCGAACCGGCCTCGGACGAGACGTTGACGATGCGGCCCCAGCCGCGCTCGCGCATCGCCGGTGCGAACGCGATCGCGCACCGCCAAGCGCCGAACAGGTTGGTCGCGAACGCCTCGGCGACGATCCGCCAGTCGACCGCGAGGGCCTGCTGCCAGTCGTCGTAGTGCACGCCGGCGTTGTTGACGAGCACGTCGACCCCGCCGACCTCCGCCGCGAGGCGGGCCGCCGCGTCGGGGTCGGCGACGTCGAGTGCGACCGCGCGGACGCCGGCGCCCAGCGCCCGGGCCGCGGCTTCGCCCGTCGCCAGATCGCGCGCGCCGAGCAGCACGCGGTGGCCGCGCGCAGCGAGCTGGCGACAGACGGCGAGGCCGATGCCGCGGTTGCCGCCGGTGACGAGCGCCGTGCGCATCGCGTTCATTCGCGCGTCACCCCGGCCGCCTTCGCAGCGTGCAGGATCGGCGGCCGGAAGCCGGACGGCACATCGCCGACCGCCACGCCGCCGCTGAGCATCGCCTGCATGGCCGGCGTGAAGAACGTGTACGGGAACGCGACCGCGCGCGCGCTGACCGCATCGAGCCGCGCCACGAGCGGCGCCGGCAACACGAGATCGACCGCGCCGAGGTTGTCCGCGAGCTGGCTCACCTTGGTCGCGCCGACGATGACGCTGGCGACGCCGGGCCGGCCGAGCACCCAAGCCAGCGCGACCTGGGCCATCGACCGCCCGAGCTCGCGCGCGACCGCCTCGAGCTCTCCGACGATCGCCCAGTTGCGCTCGGTGAACTTCGCGAACGCCGGATTGCCGCTGTCGGCGAGCGCGGCGAGCCGCCCTTCCCCGGACACGGCATCGCGCGACGGCCTGTACTTGCCCGAGAGCAGCCCGCTCGCCAGCGGGCTCCACACGACCAAGCCCATGCCCGGAGCGCGCGCCACCGGCACGGACTCGT
>CAYMRG010000846.1:0-1679 GCA_964392555.1 uncultured candidatus Brocadiaceae bacterium | reverse complement strand
TACGCCGGCCCGGTCGGCCAGACGCGCACCGCCCCCGCGGACGACGCCGACGTCGCCGTGCGCTTCGCCTTCGTCTCCTGCCAGGACTTCAACGGCCGCTACTACAACAGCTACCGCGGCCTCCTGCAGCAGCCCGACCTCGACTTCTTCGTCCAGCCGAGCGACCCGATCGACACGGTCGAAGGGCCCGAGCCCAACGACCCGACCGTCGGCGGCGGCGTCGCGACGCCGTTCGTGCTCGGCGACACGCTCGAAGGCAACCTGTCGTCGCCGACCGACGTCGACTTCTGGACGTTCACCGTGCCGAACCGCGGCCTGCCGCAGGCGGTCACGTTCGACGACGGTGGCATCCCGCAGCTCGACAACCTCGCGCTGCGCTTCTGGCAGGAGACGGCGCCGGGCACGTGGACGGCGCTCGGCACCGGCGTCGCGACCAACTCGGCGAGCCACCGCGTGACGAACCTGAATCTGGCAGGGCTGTTCCAGGCCGGCACCTACGCGGTCGCGGTCTCGGCCGGCACCGCGGCGACCGGCACGGCGCCGTGGGACCTCTACAAGGTCGGCCAATACAGCCTGCGCACGCGTTGGGTCGACATGGCCGGCGCGAACTCGTTCCCCGAGGCGCCCGAGCCGAACGGCACGACCGCGACCGCGGGGGCCCTCAACCTGGGCGATGACGCGAGCGGCAGCGCGCAGGCCGGCAACGACCCGGATTGGTATGCGTTCGCCATCAGCGGCCCGACGACGATCTGCGCGATGGCCGAAGGCACCGGCGCCACGCCGCTGCCGGGCTCGACGCTGCGCATCTGGGACGCCAATGGCGCGACCGTCGGCAGCGCCTCCGGCGGCGCCACGACGCACGGTCGGCTGATCGCCACGATCACGGCGCCCGGCATCTACTACCTCGAGATCGCGGCCGCGCAGTTCGCGATGACCGGCGACTACGTGCTGCACACCGGCGGGGTGGCGCCGCTCTACGTGCAGGCCGCGACGCGCGTCGAACCCGCGTCGACCAACGCCTGCGTCGGCTCGACCGGCGATCGGCCGCTGCTCGGCTTCATGGGTGGTGAGACCGCGGCCTTCGGTTCCAACTTCGTGACGCGGCTCGATCGCGCGCTGCCGAACTCGTTCGGCGCGCTGCTGATCGGTCTGTCGAACACGCTGGCGTTCGGCACGCTGCCGTTGCCCGTCTTCCTCGACTGGGGCGGCCTCGATGCGCAGGGCAACCCGTCGCCGTGCTACGCGCGCGTCGACCCGGCGTTGATCCTGCTGGTCCTGACCGACGCCACCGGCTCGGCGGACTTCGACTACACGTTCCCGTACCTGCCGGGCAACATCGGCGGCAAGATCTACCTGCAGGCGCTCTGCTTCGATCCATCGCTGAACGGCTTCGGCTTCTCGGTGTCGAACGACGCGAGCTACGTGCTGGGCGACCTGCCCTTCTGAGCGCGCCGAGCGCGCCGCTTTCGCCGTCCTGCGGCGTCGGGCTTCCTCGAAGCGTGCTCGGCGGGGCGAAGGCCCCGCCTCCGCGCGCTTCGAGTCGCCCTCCTTGCAGGACGACGAAATCGGCGCGCTCGGGTGGTGTGTGCGTCGCCTTCGCGGGCTTGCGGCGGCGGGCTTCCCGGAAGCGTGCTCGGCGGGGCGAAGGCCCCGCCTCCGCGCGCTTCGGGTCGCCCTCC
>CAYMRG010000845.1:0-1681 GCA_964392555.1 uncultured candidatus Brocadiaceae bacterium | reverse complement strand
TGGTCGTCGGCACCGCCGCCGGCCTCGCACTGGCCCTGGCCACCCCGCTCGTCCCGGCTGCCTCCGCCCACCAGGGCGTGCGCGGCGGTCCGGAGTCGGGGCGTCACGGATGGCACTCGACCTCGAACCCGGCCACCTGGCAGGCCCGCAAGGTCCTGATCCAGTCCCTGCGCGCCGCCAGCCTCGCGCTGCGCACCCAGGTGCGCGCGGCCCGGCTGGCCTACTGGAACGACCCGGCCGTGGTGGCCGCGAAGGCCACGCGCGACGGCATCGTCCGGACCGCGACCGACCCGGCGCTGATCCTGGCCGCCAACGAGGCGTTCCTGCTGCAGACCAACGCTGCTGCCGGCGTCCGCGACGCCGCCATCGCCGCGGCCGTGACCACGTGGGAGACCAACGTCGAGGCCGCCTGGGCCACCTACGACACGGCGACGCTGCCCGCCGCCGAGGCTGCCGCTCGTGCGACCTACCGCGCTGCGGTCCGCACGGCGATCGTCACCTTCCGCGCCGCGCAGAAGAGCGCCAACACGGCGTACCGCACCGCGACCGCGTCGGCGAACGCCACGCTGCGCGCCGCGATCAACGCCGCGCACGCGACCTTCGAGGCCAGCGCCAAGAGCGAGTCGGACAAGCAGGCGTTCTGCGACGCCGTCGCCGCGGCGAAGGCGGCCTTCCTGGCCGACCCGACCGTCGTGACCGCCCTGGCCACCCGCAAGCAGGCCCGCGCCGACGCGCGCACGGCGTACAAGCTGGCGCTGAAGAACGCGAAGGACGCGTTCTTCGCGGCCACCGGCCACAACCCGGTCCGGCTCCGGCTGCACCTGCCTCGCGTCTGATCCCTCGCACGCACGACGACGGCCCGGTCACTGCGACCGGGCCGTCGTCGTACGTCGCGACGAGGGGCAGGCTCAGGCGAGCTCGAGCGTGGCGTGCCGCCGGCTCTCCCTCTCGAAGAACAGCAGCAGGATCATGCCGAGCACGGCCCAGGCCAGCCCGATGGCGATCTCGTCGCGCAGCAACCACAGCACGTCGGTGAACGGCACCCCGGACGCGACCTCGCGCGCGGCCACGATGCCGTGCGAGAGCGGCAGCACCTGCGACACCTGCTGCATCCACGACGGAAGCGTCGAGACCGCGGCGTAGGCGCCGCCGAACACGATGAGGATCCCGAGGATCACGTTGGACAGCGTCGCGGTCTCGCGCACGCGCAGCCCGATCGCCGCACCCGTGAGACCGAGGCCGGTGCAGGAGAACGACGTGACCACGATGATCACGATCAGGGGCAGCCACGTGGACGGCGGCAGCGAGACGCGCAGGACCAGCGCGCCGAGCACGAGCGACACGAGCGAGACCAGGAACCCGTTGAGGATCACGGGAAGTGCGCGGCCGAGGAACAGCGGCAGCCGGCGCGCCGGGCTCACGAGCAGCAGCCCCAGGGTCTGCGTGCGCCGCTCGTCGGCGATCGTGTTCCCCATCGCGAACAGCGCCGGGATCGCTGCGGAGAGCACGCACGCCCCCATGAGGAAGAAGACGTTGCTGCCCACGCCGGCGTCCTTCCCGACGAAGGCGAAGAACAGCAGCTCGAACAGCGGCGCGACGATGAAGGTCGGGATCAGCACCCACGGGGTGATCCAGCTGAACAGCGCCCGGTAGCTGGTGAGGCCGCCCAGGAAGAAGATGC
>CAYMRG010000844.1:0-1684 GCA_964392555.1 uncultured candidatus Brocadiaceae bacterium | reverse complement strand
TAGCCGGCCGAGCCGAGCTTCGCCACGTCCCAGTAGACGGTCGCCTGCGGCGACCCGAAGTCGGTCGTCTGCTCGGCTGCCGTGTAGCTCGCCGTCTGCACGCTGGTCACGGCGATCGTCCGGGCGACGGTGGCGTAGCCGCTCGTCGTGTAGATCTGCACCCGGTACTGCTCCGAGAGCTCGGTGTTCGGCAGGTCGACGCCGTCCGGCCAGCCGCCGGCCCCGCGCTGCCGCGGCGTCCAGTTGAGCGTGAGGTTGCCGCTCGCGTCCCGGCCACCGCCGAGGATCACCGGCGCGTACGGCTTTAGCGCGACCCCGTTGTTGGCGAAGTCCTGCGCCGTGGCCGCCGTCAAGGTGCTGCCGAAGGTCACCGCCTTGTACTTCCGGCTCGCGTAAAGCTCGGCGAACGGAGCGTTCACGTTGGCAACCGTCGCCAGGTCGACGAAGGTCTCGCTCGCGCCGTGCGTCGACATCGCCCACTCGGTGCCGAAGCGGCCACGCAGCAGACCCGACAGCGAGTAGGTCTGCGGCGCCGTCAGCGTCGCCGTGCGGAACTGCAGGATCTCCCAGCCGGCGCTGGCGCTGCCGAGCGCGCACAGGTTCGCCCCGTTCTGCACTGCCGCCTCGGTCGTCGAGACGAGCTCGGCGTCGGCATCGTCGAGCACGACGGTGATCGTGTTGATCTCGTCGAACACGTTGCCGCCGGTGAAGTTGCCCAGCGCGTTCGCCACGGTTCCGAGCGTCGCCTGCGTCAGCGCCTCGGCGATCGCGGTGTAGGTTGCGCCCCCGTCCACGCTCTTGTAGAGCGCCGCCCCGGTCCACGGGCCCTCCGCGGCCGGCGCCAGCGCGGCGTAGTGCCCGTTCGGGTAGTGGGACGGGTCGAGCAACGGCAGGTCGAGCAGCACGAGGTCGGTGGCCGGCCGCGGCCCCGGCGGCGTCTGCGGTGTCCAGCCCTCGCCAGGCGCGCCGGTGGCCGGCTGCGTGTAGATCGACGGGCGGTGCAGCACGCCTTCCCACTCGATCACGCCGGCCGGCCGCTCCGTCCGGTTGGTCACCCGCACCACGCGGCCGCGCACCGTGACCACGTCACAGGGCTCGACCCACGCATACTTCCGGGTCGTCTGCCAGGTGAAGGTCTCGCGCTCGATCCACTCGGCGACCAGCAGCGACCAGCACTTCTGCTTCGCCTCGTCGGCGGTGAAGCCGATCGACAGGTCGATGGTCACGTCGGAATCGGACAGCGTCGTCAGCCGCGGCGAGTTCTGCGCGCCGGGTTGATAGTCCATGTCCACGTCGATGTAGCGCATCGTCACACTGCGCGGCATGCCGTGCTCGCGCTTGCGCTTGGTCTGCAGCGGCGCGAGCTCCTGCGCGCCGTCCTCGCGCGCGCACAGGTCGTCGTCGTCGATCGTGACCACGCTGTCCGTCGCGCCGCGCTTCCGGAACACGACCGTATCGTCCGACTCGACGGCGTCGAAGAAAAAGCCCTTGCGCAGCGTCTCGATGGCGTTGCGCACGGTCATCTGGTTGCCCACCGCGAACCAGCGCACCTCGTCGGTGAGTTCCGCAACGTCGTAGCCGCCGACGCTGGTCATGTCCGACAGGTCAGCCACGATCTGCGACAGCAGCACCGGCGCGGCCGGCGGGTCTAGGCTCGCGATCCCATCGGCGACGGTCACGTAGC
>CAYMRG010000843.1:0-1699 GCA_964392555.1 uncultured candidatus Brocadiaceae bacterium | reverse complement strand
GCCCGAGCGGCACCGGCTGGATTCCCGTCGCCGTGGCCGAGCCGAAGGGCTATCGCCTGGTCATGCCCTCGACGCCGGCCACTGCGTCAGTCGCCGATGTGCTCGCCGCAGCCTGGAGCGCCAACGTCTCGCGCGACTGCGGCCCGCAGAGCGCCGATGCCGTTGTGGGCCGCATGTGTCGCCTGACGCACAGCATTGCAGCCGATCCGCAGTTTCGGCCGGCGAACCGCGCATGGCGCGTTGCGCCGAACGCTGCCAGCACCAGCACGCCGCCCACTCGTCCGATGTGGAACTCGACCGGCACCAAGACCGTGGCCGAGCGCGCGATTGTGGGCGCGGAATGCGACTGCGCTGCGCCGATCAGCAAGAGCGGAAAGACCCTGTGCCCGCTGAAGAAGACCGGCGCGACGCAGCCGACCACCAACATCACCGCCTGTGTGTTGCAGTGACGCAGAAGCATGCACAGGCCTCCAAGAAGAAACGCGGTCAAGGGCACTGGATAGGCCAAGACCCCGCGTGGCCGCTTGAGCGCGCGCACGCGACCCCCAAACAGACGCCCGAGCAGAAGCGGGCCAACGAAGAACAGGCGCGGATGATCGAGGCGGTATTGCGCGCCCGGTCGTGATGGTGCGCTATGGCCTGGACTGAACTCGACTCAGCAGCGAACGCGGGCGCAAGTGCCAGCGGTGCGTCGATCTCCGTCTCTCGTACCTACACGGGCGGGGAACGGGCGGTTGTCTGGGTCACGGTCGGCGGCGCAACGACCATCACCGTCACGGACGGCACGAACACCTACACGCAGGTAGGCTCGCAAGTCGTCGCGAGTTCCGGTGACGTTCAGGCGGTTTTCGAGTGCCTGAGCTGCACGGCCGGCACGTTCACGGTTCAGGCCAACTTCGGCACGTCCAACGCGTTCCGAGGCATCGCGGTTCACCGCTTCTCGGGGCTGACCGGCTCCGGCTCGCTGGTCGGTGCTGCGCAAACTGCGCCGGGTACGGGAGCGGACGGGCTTTCGTCGGGCAACCTCACGCCCGCGTCGCAGCCCGCCCTGCTGCTCGGTGTTGCAACCGACTTCAACGGCTCGACCGTCAACGTCGGGACCGGCTTCACGTCGAGCGCGGTCTACACGAACGTAGACACCGCGAACGGCAGCTACACGGTCAGCGAGACCAAGCGGCTTACCTCGACGGCAGCGGTACCGGCGACGGCCACCGCGACGACGAGCCCGAGCAACTTCGTCACGCTGGCTTATTGGGCGGCCGAGCTTGGCGGGCCGACTGTTGACACGCAGCCGACCGATCAGACGGCGTTCAACGGCGGCTCTGTCACGTTCACCAGCGCGGCGACCGCCAGCGCAGGCTCGCTCACCTGGGCATGGCAGGACAACAGCTCGGGCAGCTTCGCCAACATCTCGACCGGCAGCGGCTCGCCGGCATCGCTGAACGTCGGCCCGGTCACGCTGGCGATGAACGGCCGGCGCTACCGCATCGTCTGGACCGACAGCAACGGCAGCACGACGAGCAGCGAGGCGACGCTGTTCGTTCGGCCGCAGATCGGCGACTCGCGGCTGAGCAAGCGCAAGGTGCGCGCGGTCGGCTCGCGCTGGACGTGGGCGGGCTACGCAAACGAGAAGCTGACCCAGCGCGGGTGTTTCTCGCGCGACATCGTGCTGCCGATTTCGGCGGCGAGCGGAACGCAC
>CAYMRG010000842.1:0-1699 GCA_964392555.1 uncultured candidatus Brocadiaceae bacterium | reverse complement strand
CACCTCGCGTTCGGGCCGATGGACGTGACGAGGGAAGACGGCTCCATCGACCGCGTCCCCCGCCTCGTCGCGGTCAAGGCGTGGTCGATGAACCTGAGCCAGCACGGTCTCTCCGACACGATCGTCGCGTACCACGGGACGCCCGGCGTGCGCATCGACCGCATCCTCGTCGAGACCACGGGCGGCTACCACGCGACGAGCGAGGAGCTGATCCGCAACGGCATCCCGGCGGCGAAGGTCGTCACGATCCCGCCCGGACAGGGCACGAAGGTCTCGAAGCTCATGCGCTACGCGATCTTCGTCGAGAAGGGCGACATCGTCTTTCCGGGGACGTGGTCCACGGACGACCACGGAGACCCGTGCCTTGTGCTCGATTCGGACTTCGACCGCGTCGGCGACCAGCTCCTCATGGCGGGCATGTCCGACGACGACGAGATGCTCGACGTGGTGCGGCAGGCGCTCGGCGACGTGGCGCATGAATTCGTCGCGTCGCACGGCTGGGATTCGTCGAAATCGCCGTCGCGCCAGCGGTCCGACCCTCAGCAGGTGGCGCTCGACAGGTATTATCGCTCGATCGCCGAGGCGCAGAAGCGCAAGGCGAACCTTCCGCGCCGGGGTCGAGGCCTCGTCGCATTCGCGAACCGGAAGTTCACCGCATGAGCACGATCGAGACAATCGTCGTCGTCACGCTGGCCATGATGTTCCTGACGACGGTGGCCGCGCTGCTGCTGCTCATGGCCGGGTCGCGGTCCGTCTGCCGCGTCATGTCGGAGCAACATCGCTCGCTGATGGGCTTCCACGCCGCAGGGCAGTCGCTCGCGGCGCACGAGCTCGAGCGGGCGAGGATCGACCTGGCCATGCGGCAGGCCGACGCGTCGAAGGCGATGGCGGAGACGAGGCGCGCCGAGTTGCAGGTGGACCACGCCGCCAGCGTCGAGATCGGCAGGAACGGAAAGGTGCGAGGCAGGTTCGGCGAAGGTGCGGACATCGTCGGCAACGGCGATCATCTCGACCGCGTGTGACCATGGGACAGCGATACGCAAATCCCCGCGAGCTGATGGAGATGGTCTCGCAGATCCGGCGCGACCACTCGGCGATCCGCCGCCGTATCGCGATGCAGAACTGCATCTGCCTCGCCTACGCGAACGGCCGTCACTGGCAGGACGTCGGCAACGATCGCAACGGCGACGCGAATGTTTCGTCGTGGCAGGAGGACTGGGATCTGCGGTCGACTGAGATGCGCGTCACGGACAACCGCATCGGCCCGCTGCTGCGGCAGATCCGCGCGACGACCAACGCGTCGGGCGTGCAGGCGAGGGTGCGGCGCCCGAACCATGTCCGCGACTTCAACTGCACCGAGAAGGCGCGCAGCGCCGAGCTGCTGCTCAACGGCATCGAGAAGCCGGCGGCGATGACGAAGGCGCACCGCGCCGCGTCGAGTCTCCGTTGGGCCACCGGCTCCGCGCTGATGGTCCTGCGCACCGTGCGGAAGACGTCGCGGCTGTCCGCCGACGTCGTGACGAACCCCGACGGCACGCCGGTCGAGATCGACGACTCGTGGATCCGCTGGCGCCGCGCCGCGCTCACCGACCTGATCTGGGATCCGTCGAACCTCAGTCCCGATCTCGACGATCACGAGATCCTCGTGCTCGAGCAGGCCGTGACGCAGAAGACGTTCGAGCGCGAGTTCGGGCCGGTG
>CAYMRG010000841.1:1437-1700 GCA_964392555.1 uncultured candidatus Brocadiaceae bacterium | reverse complement strand
TTGCCGGGCGCACTTTTCTTCGGCGCCGTGGTGGCGGTGCTGAACTACCTGCCGTTCGTCGGCGCCGCAATCAGCGTCGTGCTGCTGTCACTGGCGTCGTTCGCCACCTTCGGCCTCGAAGGCGAGGCACTGATCGCACCGCTCGGCTTCGTGTCGCTGCACCTGCTCGAGTCGCAGTTCGTCACGCCCTACGTGATCGGCAAGACGCTGACCCTGAGCCCGCTGTTCGTGATGCTCTCGGTGGTGGTGTTCGGCACCGGCTG
>CAYMRG010000841.1:0-1427 GCA_964392555.1 uncultured candidatus Brocadiaceae bacterium | reverse complement strand
ATCCTGGGCCGGCGGCGTGGCTTCGACGGCGGCATCCTCTGGATCGAGAATCGTCGCCGCAGCCGCGCGCGTCGCCACGCCACCGCCGGGGCGCGCAACCCCATCGTGCCGGACGCGCTGGCCGCGTCGGCGTCGACGGCATCGTCGCCGCGGGCCCTGTCGCTGCGCACACCGTTGCCTGCGGCACGCACCGCGACGGTCGGCGCACCCCTGGCGCCTGCGCCGCTGGCGCATGCCTCGATGACCGACAGACCGCTAGAATGACCGCGTGCTGCGGACCCTCTCCGACCTCTTCGATGCGCTCAAGGCGCCACGCCGCGACGCCGATCCCGCGACCCGGGAACACCCGCTGCTGCTCGCGACCGCGGTGCTGCTGGTCGCGGTCATGCGCGCCGACGGCAAGGTCGGCGACGCCGAGAAGCCGACCGTGCTGGCGGCGCTGCGCGAGCGCTTCACGCTCGCCGACGACGAGCTGCAGCGCCTGCTGGAGCTCGCCGAGCTGCGCTCCACCGAGGCGCACGACCTGCACAGCTTCACCTCGCAGCTCACCGCCGCGTTCGACGAGCCGCAGCGCGTGCAGATCCTCGAGCGGCTGTGGCGCGTGGCCTGGGCCGACGGCCATGTCGACGCGCACGAGAACCACCTGCTGCGACGCCTCGCCGACCTGCTGCACGTGCGGCAGGCCGACGCCGTCGGCGCGAAGCTCCGCGCCGAGCGCGACGAGCCGCGCCGCGATCCCGGCCCCTGACCCCGCCACGACCGATCGTCGACGGCGGACCTTCGACCGCCGTCCCACCCGCCGAGGTGCACCATGACGATCGATCGTGGCCTGCTGGCCAGCATCGCGCTCACCGAACTCGCCGGGCTGCTCGGCGTGCCAGCCACCCGTGACGCGCTGCGTTCAGGCTGGTACGACTCGCTGCGCAAGCCCACGTTCGCGCCACCCGAATACGTCTACGGCCCGGCCTGGACGCTGCTCTACGGCTTGCAGGGCTACGCGCTGCACGAGCTCTGGCGACGCCGCGAGACGCCGGCCGGCCGTGCGGCGCTGCTCGCCTTCGGCGCCCAGCTCGCGTTGAACGCCGCCTGGTCGAAACTGTTCTTCGGGCGCCGCTCGACCCGCGCCGGGCTGGTCGCCGCGGTCGCGCTGCTCGCCGCCGTGGCCTGGAGCGTCGAACGCTCGCGCCGCGTCGCCCCGGGCGCGGCCGCCGCGATGCTGCCGAACGCCGCCTGGGTGGCGTTCGCCGCCGCGCTCACCGGCGCGATCGACTACCTCGAGCACGGCGGGCGGCGGATCGAGGGGCAGCGCGGTCGCATCGCCGGTTAGCCTTCGCGCGCCGTGCGCCGTGCGTCCAAAGAAAAGGCCGCCGGCGGTTGCCCGCCGGCGGCCTGCTGCAACGAACTGGAGCGGAACGCCTACTTGAAGG
>CAYMRG010000840.1:0-1708 GCA_964392555.1 uncultured candidatus Brocadiaceae bacterium | reverse complement strand
TCGCAGCCGTCGGTGCGGCTGTGGTGGCTGTTCGATTCGGCGGCGGACGGCATGACCTGGGTGCGCCGGCTGTCGTCCTACGAGAGCGAGCACTCGACCAGCCAGGCGGCGCGGCTCGGCTGGCTGCGGCTGTTGCAGGACCTCGGCATCGAGGCGCGCTGCGTCGCGGAGGCCGACCTGCCCGAACGCCTGCTGCGCGAACGCCCGCGCTGTCTCGTGCTGCCGGCGACGATCGCGCTCGCCGACCGCACGGCGCAGGCGATCGCGGTCTACGTGCAGAACGGCGGCACCGTGCTCGCCGACCACACGGTCGGCCTCTACGACGGCGATCTGCTGCGGCGCCCGGCCGGGGCGCTCGACGAGCTGTTCGGCGTCACCGAGCGCAGCTGGCGCTGGCACGACCTGCTGGTCCGCGAGGGGCGACCGCTCGGCGGCACCGAGCGTCTGCCGCTGGTCGAGCGCGGCCTGCGCGGTCGCATCGCCGAGCGCGGCGACGACGGCGATCGCTTCGTCGAACAGGGCGTCGGCCGCGGCCGCGCGATCTACCTCAACGCCCCGGTCGTCGGCTACGCCAACGACCGACTCGACGAACAGCGCATCGCCGTCGCGCTCGATCTGCGGCGGCGCGTCCGCGTCGCGCTGCAGCAGGCCGGCATCGCCCCGCCGTTCGAAGTGCGCGGCGCCGGCCTGCCGACCTGCATCCGCCGCAGCGTGCTGCACCTGCGCGACGGCCGCACGGTGCTCGCCATCCGTCTGAACGCCCTGGCGGCACCGCGGCTGATGCAGCAGCTGGCCGCCGGCGGGCCGCGCGCGATCGAGGTGCTGCTGCCGGTCGCGCGCCACCTGCGCGTGCTCGGCGGCGAAGACCTCGGCACGGCGACGCAGTTCGCGCTGCAGCTCGATCCGTTGGGGGCGCTGTTCCTCGAGGATCTCGGCAGTTGACGGGCGCCGCGCTGTTCGGCTCGCGGCTCCACGCCGACGATGGGCCGGTCGACGGGCCGGCGATCCTGGTGTCGGACCTGCACGTGCCGAGCGACGGCGGCGCGGTCGTCGTCGCGCTCGACGCGGTGCTCGCGGCGGCCGCCGAACGGCGGGCGCGGCTGCTGGTGCTCGGCGACCTGTTCGACTCGTATGCCTCGCGCGCGCAGGTCCGCACCGGCATCTGGGGCGCGATCGCGGCCCGGTTCGCCGCGGCGACGCGCGCGGGGACCCGCATCGACGTGCTACTCGGCAACCGCGACTTCCTGCTGGGGCCGGAGTTCGCGACCGCGAGCGGCGCCCGGCTGGTCGACGGTGGGTTGCGGCTGGTGCTCGGCGGCAAGCCGACCCTGCTGGTCCACGGCGACGAGTTGTGCCGCAACGACCTGCCGTACCAGCGGGCGAAGCGCTGGCTGCGCCACCCGTTGACGCGCTGGACGGCGCGCCGCCTGCCCCTCGGGTTGGCGCTGCGGGCCGCCGAACGGGCGCGACGGCGCAGCCAGCAGGTCATCGCCTCCGGCGACCCGGAACGCTTCCTGCCGCCGCAGTCGGCGGTGGCCGCCGCGTTCCAAGGTGGGGTCACCCGCCTGGTGTTCGGCCACATCCACCGCTTTGCCCACGGCTTGTGCGGGGGCGGCGAGTACTGGGTCCTGCCGGCATTCGACGCCCGCCCGGTCGGCCTGCTGGCGGCGCCCGGCCGGTTCGAGCCGGTGTCGTTCGCCGGCGGGGG
>CAYMRG010000839.1:0-1708 GCA_964392555.1 uncultured candidatus Brocadiaceae bacterium | reverse complement strand
TGCCGCCACATTCGCTCACCACCGTGCTCGACGACCGCATGGCGGCCGATGCGCTGGCGGCGCTGGCGCGCCGCGCCGGCCTCGTCACGGTCGTCGACGACCTCGACGACGTCGCCTGCGGCGCCGCTGCCGAACGCCTGCTGCGGCGGCTCGATCGCCTGCGGCGCCGCCATGCCGGGCACCCGGTCGCCGTCGTCGGCCACGGCGAGCTGTCCGTGCCGCTGCCGCCGCAGCCCGGCGTCGGCGGCCGCAACCAGCAGTTCGCGCTGCAGTGCGCGCGGCGGATCCGCGGCCGACCGATCGCGGTGCTGAGCTGCGGCACCGATGGCATCGACGGCAACTCGCCGGCGGCCGGGGCGGTCGTCGATGGCACCACGTGCGCGCGGGCCAGGCGCAGCGGCCACGACGTCGGCGACCACCTGCGGCGTTGCGATGCCTTCCCGCTGCTGCAGGCGCTCGGCGACGCCGTTGTCATCGGCCCGACCGGCACCAACGTCCGCGACGTCCGTCTCCTCGTCCACCGCGGCTGACCGCGGCGCTCGCCCGATGTCGGCAACGGCGGTGACGAACCGTTCCACAACCCCGGCGCGAACCTGCCACGAGGCCGGCGGAGCGGTCTTCGGCGCGATGCCATCGCGCCTGTGGTTCGGCTCAGGACGGGACTTCAAACGCGGCCCGGATCAAGTCGATGCCTCGCCACGCAACGGGGAGAGACAACCGGGATGGGACGAACCAAGAACCTCGCATTGGCGACGGCGGCGCTGCTCGCTGCCTGTGGTGGCGGCGGCGGCGGAACCGGCTCGTCGGGCAACGGCGGCAGCGCGGCCGCCGCGTTCGGCGCCGTGCAGCTGCTGCAGCATGCGCCCGCGGACGGCGCCGTGCAGGTCGCGGTCGACGCCGTGATCCGGTTCGAGTTCGACGCGCCGATGGCGCTCGACACCTTCGGCGACGAGGACACCTGGCTGCGCAAGGTCGGCAGCACGACGAACGTGCCCGGCTCGTTCGCCCGGCCGACGCAGCGCGGCATCACGTTCACGCCCGCGGCGCCGCTCGATCCCGAGAGCGACTACACCTGCCAGCTCAGCGGCCTGACCTCGGACCTCGACGGCCGGATCCTCGACGCGACGGCGTCGTTCACGTTCCGCACCTTCGATGCGACCGCCCCGGCGCTCACCGCCGTCAGCGTCGTCGACTACAGCGTCGACCAGCCGCGCGACGCGAGCTACCAGCTGACCTACAGCGAGGCGATCGCGCCGGCGTCGGTCGACGAGAACTCGCTCTACCTGCGCGACTCGTTCGGCTTCCGCTACCCGGCCGCGCGCACGGTCGACGGCACGGTCGTGACGCTGCGGCCGCTCGCCGATCTGCCCGGCGCGCGCCAGTTCTTCCTGGTCGTCACCGACGGCATCGCCGATCGCGCCGGCAACCAGGCGACCGGCGGCGCGGTGACACACTTCCGCACGGTGCTCGACGCCGATGCGCCGACGGTGCTGAGCGCCTGGCCGCCGCTGAACCGCACCGGCGTCTCGCCGCTCGTCGAGCCGGCGATCACGTTCGACGAGGCGATGGACCCGGGCTCGGTCGAGCCGGCGTCGCTGCTGTTCCAGGACGAATTCGGCAGCGTCGTCGCCTTCTCGGTCGCGAGCAGTCCCGACCAGCGCAGCCTGCGCGTTCGCCCCGGCAGCGCGCTGCAGCCCGGCCGACGCTA
>CAYMRG010000838.1:0-1710 GCA_964392555.1 uncultured candidatus Brocadiaceae bacterium | reverse complement strand
GAACCCTGGCACGACGACGCGGCCGGTCACGACGCGCCCCGTCACGACGCGGCCGGTCGCCGAACCCGGCAAGCCGGTGAGCGATCGCTACACGCCGCGTCCCGCTACGCCGCGACCGGCCATCAGCCGTCCGGTCGATGACCGTTCCGGCAGCGGCGGTTCGGTCACCAGCCGACCGGCGCCGGGTTCGGGCAGTTCGCAAGCGGGTGCGCGGCCCGTGACCAGGCCGGTCAGCGACCGCTACGAACCCAAGCCGAATGGCCGGCCGACGCCGCGTGGCACCACGGATGCAGTCCGCACCCCGACCGTGACCGAGCCGATCCGCAACAGCGGGGTCAAGGTCCGCGATCGCGCCGGTTCGACCGCCAACGTGGCGCCGCGGGACGTCGTCGCGGTCAGCGTGCCGCGCGCCAACCCGGTGCGGGCGACCGGTGGCGTCACCGCGCCGCGCCTCAACCCCCGCACCGGCAGCAGCGTGGTCAGCGGCACGACGGCCGTCGGCTACGGCACCAACTACGGCTCCTACTACGGGCACTCGCACCGCAACGGCCACTGCAACGACGCGTGGCGCATCTGGTGGTGGCCGTCGTCGGCGTGGAATGTGCACACCTCGCACTGCAGCGTCTCGTTCTGGTGGCCGTGGTACTGGGCGAACACCTACTGGTGGGACAACTGCTACGGCAGCACGTGGTCCTACCGCTGGTCGCGGCCGCGCTGCGTCACCACCGACTACTGGTGGTACCCGTCCTACAGCTACTGCCCGACCTACTACTTCGTGCCGAGCCTGTATGCGCCGGCCGGCTCGATCGCGGTCGAGACGTTCGCCGATCCGGTTCCGACGACCATCAGCTACGCCGAGCCGGCGCCAGCCGCCGGCGGCGCGGGCCGTCACAACCTGCCGCCCGAGGAACTGGCGGCGAAGTACGTCGAGCTCGGCGATTTCTACTTCAAGGCCGGCCGGTTCGCCGAAGCCCTGGATGCCTACAACCGCGCCCGCGGCTACGCACCGAGCGACGCTTCGGTGCACTTCCTCGCGGCCGACGCGGCGTTCGCCACCGGCGACTATCCGTACGCCGCATACCTGATCGCCGAAGCGCTGCGGCTCGACCCGGGTATGGCCGGGGTCGACGTCGACAAGCGCCTGTTCTACGGGGATCCGAAGCAGTTCGAGGACCAGATGGCGCAGCTCGAAAGCTACCTCGCTGCCAAGCCCTACGACGCCCAGGCGCATCTGGTGCGCGGCTACAACCTGTGCTTGTCGGATCGGCCGGTGGCGGCGCTCGCGGCGTTCCGCCGCGTGCTCGAGATCGCGCCCGACGACCGCGCCGCGCAGGTGTTCGTCGATGCGCTGAACGCGGCCACCGATCGCGGCGGCGCGAAGAGCTCCCTGTGAGCCATCCGTCCGGCGCCAGCCGGACGGGACCGCCGGGAAAGCCGGGATTTTGTCGCTCTCGGCGCGCTGGACCGGGCGCTACGCTCGCCGGCGATGGCGCGCAGAATCGACACCTATCTCCAGGACCTCATCGGCGAAGACAAGTTCGCCTTCTACGAATCGGTGCGGGACTTCGGCGACGCGGAGGTCGCCCCCCACCTGCTGCATTGGGAGCGCGAGCACATGCTCGTGCCCGACGCCTGCATCAAGGCGATGGGCCAGCTCGGCCTGTTCGGCCTGCCGATCGCCGAGCAGTACGGCGGCCAGGGCGGCGACCA
>CAYMRG010000837.1:0-1722 GCA_964392555.1 uncultured candidatus Brocadiaceae bacterium | reverse complement strand
GTTCGGCGACGGCTGGCAGCGCGTCGTCGCGGTCGCGCGCACCGGCGACGACGTCGCGTCGTTCGCCGCGCACATGGCGGCGCCCGCGCTGTGCGAGACCGGGCCGATCACGCCGGACCACGTGATCCGCACCAAGGGGCCGTACCTGTTCCTGTCGCGCGCGGCGGCGGTCGACGCCGACCTCTGCCGGCGCGCGGTCCAGGCCTATGCCGCGCGCTACACGCGCTACTTCGACGAGCACTGCCGCCGCCTCGCCGGCGACCGCATGCAGCCGCCGATGCCCGTCGTCGTCGTCATCGAGGGCACCGGCCTCGTCGCGCTGCAGCCGGCGGTCAAGGCAGCGGCGATCGCGGCCGACATCGCCGAGCACACGCTGCGCACCAAGGCCGCGGCGCACGCGCTCGGCGAGTTCACGCCGCTCGCGCTCGGCGAGCTGGCCGAGATGGAGTACTGGCCGCTCGAGCTGGCCAAGCTCGGCAAGCAGGAGCTGCCGCCCTTGCACGGCCAGGTGGCGTTGGTGACCGGCGCGGCCGGCGCGATCGGCTGCGGCATCGTCGACGCGCTGCTGGCCGCCGGCGCCTGCGTGTTCGCGACCGATCGCGACGGCGAACGGCTCGCCGCGGCGATGCAGCGCTTCCCGTCGGCTGGCGCGCGGCTCGCGACCGGCATCGCCGACCTCTGCGACGCGGCGCAGGTGGCGCGCCTGTTCGAGGAATGCCTGCTGCGGTTCGGCGGCATCGACTGCGTCGTGCCCAACGCGGGCATCGCCCACGAGAGCCGGCTCGAGCAGATGGACGAGGCGCAGTTCCGGCGCGTCGTCGACATCAACACCACTGGCACGATGCTGGTGCTGCGCGAGGCCGCGCGCGTGCTGCGCGCGCAGGGCACCGGCGGCAGCGTCGTCGTGCAGGCCAGCAAGAACGTGTTCGCGCCGGGCGCGGGGTTCGGCGCCTATTCGGCCAGCAAGGCCGCGGCGCTGCAGCTCGCTCGCATCGCGGCGCTCGAGTTCGCCGAGTTCGGCGTGCGCGTCAACGCGATCAACGCCGACGCGGTGTTCGGCGACGACGCGGTGCCGAGCCAGCTGTGGCAGGACGTCGGTCCCAAGCGCATGGCCGCGCGCGGTCTCGATCCGCAGGGGCTGCGCGACTACTACCGCCAGCGTTCGCTGCTGAAGACGACGGTGCTGCCGCGCCACGTCGGTGAGGCGGTGGTGTTCTTCGCCAGCCTGCGCACGCCGACGACCGGCGCCGTGCTGCCGGTCGACGGCGGCCTGCCCGAGGCGTTCCCGCGATGACCGCGTCGCCATCGGCCGGGCCCGCGATCGAGCTGCGCGGCCTGCGCAAGGTCTACCAGAAGGGCAAGCAGACCACGGTCGCGGTCGACGGCCTCGATCTCGTGATCGCGCGCGGCGAGGTGTTCGGCCTGCTCGGGCCGAACGGCGCCGGCAAGACGACGACCGTCGAGATCTGCGAGGGCATCACCGCACCGACCGACGGCGTCGTGCGCGTGCTCGGCCGCAGCTGGGGGCAGGGCGACGACCAGGCGATCCGCGAGCGGATCGGCGTCTGCCTGCAGGAGGCGAAGTTCCAGGAGAAGCAGACGGTCCGCGAGACGCTCGCGCTGTTCGCGTCGTTCTACGACCGCGGCCGTGCCGTCGACGAGGTGATCGGGCTGGTGTCGCTGCAGGAGAAGGCCAACGCGCGGCAATCGGACCTGTCGGGC
>CAYMRG010000836.1:0-1722 GCA_964392555.1 uncultured candidatus Brocadiaceae bacterium | reverse complement strand
GATTTGGCGCCGTTCATCGGCGAGACGCCGCGCGAGCTGCTGCGCCGGGCCGCCGGCATCGAGCTGCCGCCGGCTCGCCGGACCGCCCTCGAACGCGCCGCCGCGGCGCACGAACGCGCGCGCTACGCGCCCTCACCGCGGCAGGATTCCTCGGCATGCCCGGCGGACGACGCTGGCCGACTCGCGCCCGCCGACGACAATGTCGGTTCTCCGGCACGAGGAGGAACCATCCCATGAGCGCGCGTTTCGCCATCCCGCCGCGGCCCCGAGCGCTCGCTGCGACGATCCTGACGGCGGCCGCCGCCGCGCAGGCGCCGACACCGACCGTGATCGCCTTGTCACCCCAGCACCTGGCCACGACCGTCGACTCCGAGGTGACCACCGAACTGGTCGTCACCTTCGACCGCGACATGGATCCGCGCGCCTATGCGCTGTGCGGCGGCGGACCGAGTTTCCCGGCGGTGCGGACGACGCGGTGGCGCGACGCCCGCACGTTCGTCGCCGAGGTGCAGCTGGCGCCGGACCACGTCTACTCGATGGATCTCGCCTGCCCCGGCTCCGGCGGTTTCCGCAGCGCGCAGGGCGTCGCGCTGGCATGGACGCCGTGGCGGATCGCGACCACCGGGGAAGCCCTGCCCGACGGCAGCGCCGGCGCCGCGGCGACCGCGCTGTTCGCGGCGCTGCGCGATCGCTACTCCTACCGCGATCGCCTCGGCGTCGACTGGGGGGTGCTCGAACGCGACTGGCACGAACGGCTCGCCGGCGCGCACAATGGCGCCGCCCTGGCGCTGCTGACGATGCAGCTGCTGACCGCCGCGCAGGATCCCCACATCAGCGTGCAATGGGGCGACGCGACGCTGCCGACGTTCCAGCGGCAGGTGGCGCCGAACTTCGATCTCCGCGGGCTGCGCAGCCTGCTGCCGGGCCTGTCGCAGCCGAGCAAGATCAGCCTCGCCGCGCGCACCGACGACGGCATCGGCTACCTGCTGGTCGGTTCGTTCGCGCGCGAGCAGCGCGACGAGTTCGACCGCACGGTGCAGTTCCTGCGCGGCCTCCGCGACTGCAAAGCGCTCGTGCTCGACGTGCGCACCAACAGCGGCGGCGACGAGCTGCTCGCGCGCCGCCTCGCCGGCTTCTTCGTCGGCGACGAGAAGGTCTACGCCGCGCACCGGCAGCGCGACCCGGCCGCGGCCGAAGGTTACGGCGAGGTGCAGGAACGGCGCATCCGCGCCAATCCCGAGCCCGACGTGTTCCCCGGCCCGGTCGCGGTGCTGATGGGCCCGGTCAACATGTCGAGCGCCGAAGCCTTCCTGCTGATGATGAAGCAGGCGCCGCAGGCGACGCTGGTCGGTGTCCAGTCCTATGGCAGCAGCGGCAATCCGCAGCCGACCACGCTGCTGCCCGGACTCACCATCCTGCTGCCGAGCTGGCAGGCGCTGCGGCCGGATGGAGTGTGCTTCGAAGGCATGGGCATCGCGCCGCACCTGTTCGTGCAGGCGAAGCCCGAGGAATTCGTCAGCGGCGATCCGGTGCTCGAGGCGGCGCTGGCGCGGCTGCGCAACGGTCGGGCGAAGGACTGAGAGGCCGAGAGCAAATCACGATACGGCCTCTCAGCGCGTCCTGCGGCCGCAACCAAAGGTTGCGCGGCGCTGCGCGCCGCCAGAAGGGGCCGCAGGCGCGCTGTTGTCTCCAGGGGCGACTACTACTCCCGCTCGCCAACGG
>CAYMRG010000835.1:0-1732 GCA_964392555.1 uncultured candidatus Brocadiaceae bacterium | reverse complement strand
TTGGCGAGCGGGAGTAGTAGTCACCCCTGGAGACTCCAGCGCGCCTGCGGCCTCTCCTGCCGGCGCGTAGCGCCGCGCAACCTGTGGTTGCGGGCCGCAGGACGCGCTGAGAGGCCGAGAGAAAATCATGATACGGCCTCTCAGGATGCCAATGGGCGGCCGCCTACGCGGCCGCGCAGAGCCTTCGAGAGGATTCTCTCTCAGGCTCTGATCGGCGCGGCGCCGCGTGCCGCAGCGGGAAATCCGCAGGATTCTCGGCGGGGCTCCTTCCCGGCCGCCCGACGGGAGTCGACCGTGCTACGGTGGCTTCGCGGCACACCTCGCCGCGGGCCCCGCGCAGGCGAGCGACGTGCCATCCCCGACACTTCATCGCGCGGTCCCCGGTTGCCGATCCCGGAGTGGGAAAGGCATGACAACTGCACTCTTCGGGAAGAGCGGCGCCGCGACCGTCAAGGCTCGCGTCGCGCTGGTCGGTAAGGAGGGGAACGACCTGGTGTCGACCCTCGAGCGACAGGGCCACGAGGTCCTCGCGTTCGAGGGCTGGGACGCCCTGTCGGATTTCCTCACGGCGACGGTCGTCGACCTCGTGCTCTGCGAAGGCGAACCCGACACCGGCCGCGCCGCCAGGCTGCCGGTGCCGGTTCTCCAGGTCGGGCACTCGTCGGCGCGCGCCTCGGTCGTCGAACTGGCGCTCGAGCAGATGCTCGGGCTCGCCGTCGAGCTGCGCCAGGCCACGGTCCGGTGCGAGGAACTCGGTCGCCTCGTCGATGGCGTTCGCTCAGGTTCGGCGCTGGCCGGCAACAGCCCGGTGATGCGCCGGCTGCAGGGCTCGCTGAGCCGGGCGGCCGACTCCGAGGTCACGGTCCTGCTCGAAGGTCCCGCCGGCTCGGGCAAGTCGCTCGCGGCCCGGATCATCCACTGCAAGAGCCGTCGTTCGGACAAGCGGCTCGAAGCCGTCGAATGCGCGGACCTCGACGCCGACGCGATGGGCAAGGCGATCGAGACCTCCCGCGGCGGCACCCTGGTGCTCGAGGGCATCGAACGTCTGCCCGCGGCGAGCCAGTCGGTGCTGGTCCGGCACATGAAGGAGCGCGCGTCGACGCCCGCCCGCAGCGTTCGCCTGATCGCCACGACCTCGGCGCACCTGCCGGAGCTGGTCGCCCGCGGCACGTTCCGCGAAGACCTCTACTACCGGCTGCACGCGTTCCCGATCGTCGTGCCGGCGCTGCGCGAACGCACCGAGGACGTGCCGGCGATCGCCCAGTCGATCCTCGATGCGGCGCAGCAGCACCACGGTCGCAGCCAGACCTTCACGCCGGCGGCCCTGATGCTGCTCGAGAGCATGCCCTGGCCCGGCAACGTCGCGCAGCTCGCGGCCGCCGTCCGCCGGGCGATGGTGTTGGCAGGCGGCGGGACGATCGATCGCGACCACGTGGCACCGGTCGATCAGCCGGCCATGCCGCTGACCGGCCGCGCGCCGGCTGCGGACAGCGATCGCACCGAACTCGATGCGGTCCCCGCCGAGGACAGTGTCGTGCCGTTCGAGGAGGAGGAGCAGCGGATCCTGTCGCGTGCCCTGCGCGCCACCAAGGGCAACGTGCGGCGGGCGGCACAGCTGCTCGGCATCGGTCGCGCGACGCTGTATCGCAAGATCCAGCAGTACAAGCTGCGGCTGCACTGATCTACTACTCCCGCGTTGCCTCGCGTGGCGAGCGGATTCGCCGTTGGCGAG
>CAYMRG010000834.1:0-1740 GCA_964392555.1 uncultured candidatus Brocadiaceae bacterium | reverse complement strand
GACCTGCCGCCGCCGAAGCCGAAGGCCTGAGAGGCACCGGCGCGGCGAGCCGGCAAGCATGGCTCGCGACGCGCGGTGGCATCTGCCATACTGCCGCCACCCCCTCGCTGACCCCGGAACCAACCCGCCCGTGCGACTCACCGTCGAGACCGGCCCGCTCGCCGACACCGTCGTCCCCCTCGACCGCGACCACCCTGCGATCCTCGGCAGCGGTGAGGACTGCGCGGTGCGCGTCCAGGAGGCCGGCGTCGCGCCCCACCACGCGGTGGTCAAGGCGCTGCGCGACCAGGGCTTCGGCATCAAGGCGCTGACCGCCGGCGTGCGGCTCAACGGGGCCGTGATCGAAGCGTCGCCGCTCAGCGACGGCGACGTGATCGAACTCGGCACGACGCGGATCGCGTTCGGCAACGTGCAGAAGCGCGGCCTGCCGACGATCGCCGGCTACCGCATCCTCGGCGAGCTCGGCCGCGGCGGCATGGGCATGGTCTACCGCGCCGAGCAGACCAGCCTGCACCGCGAGGTCGCCCTGAAGGTGCTCAACAAGGAGCTGGTGCAGGACCCGCAGTTCGTCGCCAGGTTCGTCGCCGAGGCGCGCGCGGCGGCCAAGCTGCAGCACCCCAACGTCGTCGCCGTGTTCGACGTCGAGCACGACCACGGCACCTACTACTACGCGATGGAGCTGATGCCGGACGGCTCCCTCGAGGACTGGCTGAAGCAGAACGGCGCGATGCCGGCCGATCGCGCGCTGCAGGTCGTCGCCGACGCCGCCGCGGGCCTCGCCTACGCCGAGTCGCTGGGCATCGTCCACCGCGACATCAAGCCCGACAACCTGATGCTCGACCAGCACGGCGCGGTCAAGATCGCCGACCTCGGGCTCGCCGGCACCGAAGCCGACGCCGAGGAGAAGGCGGTCGGCACGCCGCACTTCATGGCGCCCGAGCAGGTGCTGAAGAAGGAGATCGACCACCGCACCGACCTCTACGCGCTCGGCTGCACGTTCTACCGCCTGGTCACCGGTCGCACGCCGTTCCGCGGCCAGAGCGTCAAGGACATCCTGCGCGCGCAGGTCAAGGACGAGGCCGAACCGGCGCACAAGGTCAACGACGCGGTGCCGGTCGAGGTGTCCGCGATCATCCAGCGGTTGATGGCGAAGGAGCCGGGCGACCGGTTCCAGACCGCCAACGAGCTGATCGAGCAGCTGCAGGTCCTCATGCAGCCGCCGGCCAAGAAGGGCCTGTGGATCGCGCTCGCCGCGGTCGCGGCGCTGGTCGCGGGCGGCGCGGTCTGGTGGGCCGTGACCAAGCCGAAGGACATCGAGACGCGCACGCAATACGTCGACAACCCGGAAGCGGCACGGCTCGCCAACGAGAACGAGCAGCTGCGCGCCGACCTCGCGGAGAAGTCCGCGACGATCGCGCTGCTCGAAGCGCGCACCAGCGGACTCACGGACCTGGCGCTCGCCGACCAGCTCGAACGGATCGCCAGGGAGCACGCCGGCCGGCGCGCGGCGGTCGAGGCCGGCGAGCGGGCGACCGCGCTGCGGCGCGAGGTCGACCAGCGCGCGGCGGCGGCCAGCGCGCTGCGCCAGGCGGGCAAGGAATACGTCGCCGGGCTGCGGCAGAAGGTGCAGCCGCTGCTCGCCAGCGGCGACTTCGGCGCCGCCACGCAGCTGCTCGCGGCGAAACCGCCGGCGGAACTCGCCGGCGACGGCCAGCTGGCCAGCGACGTCGCGGCGCTGGC
>CAYMRG010000833.1:0-1768 GCA_964392555.1 uncultured candidatus Brocadiaceae bacterium | reverse complement strand
CGGCCCCTTCTGGCGGCGCGTAGCGCCGCGCAACCTTTGGTTGCGGCCGCAGGACACGCTGAGCGGACGGGAACAGCGCTTGCCAAGGCGACTTGCTTCTGGCCGCGGCGCCCTTTGACGGCTCCGCGAACCCCATCTAACCTCGTTCGCCGATGTCCGAGACGCGCACGTTGCTGGCTCGGTGGCACCAGGGCGACGCCGATGCACTGGCGACGCTCGTCGAGCAGGATCGCGAATGGATCGAGCGCCGCGTTCGCGGGCGACTCGGCGCGCTGCTGCGCCATCGCCACGACACGCAGGACATCGTGCAGCAGACGCTGGTCGAAGTGCTGCGCTACGGGCCACGCTTCCTGCTGAACGACCGCGGCCACCTGCGCGGTCTGCTGGCGCGGATGGTCGAGAACACGCTGCGCGGCCGCGCGGCGCACGAAGGCGCCGAACGCCGCGACGTGCGGCGCGAGGTCGGGTTCGCCGGCGCGGTCGGCGGCGGGCCGAGCAGCGTGCTCGACCTCGAACCGCAGGCGACCGCCGACGGCCCCGGATCGGCGGTGGCCGCGGCGGAGACGCGCGACTGGGTGCGCCTCGCGATCGAGCTGCTCGACGGCGACGACCGCAACGTCGTTCTCTGGCGCCACTACGACGAGCTCTCCTACGCGGAGATCGGTGCGCGGCTGGGCGTCGCCGAGGACGCGGCGCGCATGCGGCATCAGCGCGCGCTGCCCAAGCTCGCGCGCGGCCTCGAACGGCTGCGCAGCGGCCAGGTCGGCCAGGCGCTGGCGGGCGAGACGTCGTGACCGACGAGAGCGCCCGCCTCGAGCGCGCCCTGATGGCGTGGCTCGCGCACCGCGACCGCGGCGGCGACGACGCCGAGCTGCTGCGCGCGCACCCGGATCTCGCGGATCTGCTCGAGCCGATGCTCGCCGAACAGACCGCGACCGAAACCGCCTCCGAACGGCAACTCGGCGACTACGTGCTGCAGCACGAACTCGGCCGCGGCGGCATGGGCATCGTCCACAAGGCCCGCCATCGCACGCTGGGTCGCGAGGTCGCGATCAAGGTGCTGGCACCGGCGCTGGCCAACGATCCGGCGACGCTGGCGCGGTTCCGCCGCGAGGCGATGCACCTGTCGCGGCTGCGCCATCCCAACATCGTCGACGTGATCGGCGTCGGCGAGACCGACGGCCAGCACTGGCTGGCGATGGCGTTCGTCGACGGCGAGACGCTGCTGCAGCGGATCGACGCGCTGCGGGCCAGCGGCGGCCATCGCGGCGACTCGCGGCGCCAGATGGTCGCGATGGTGGCACAGGTCGCCGCAGCGCTCGCGCACGCGCACGCCGCGGGGCTCGTGCACCGCGACGTCAAGCCGGCCAACGTGTTCGTGCGCACCGACGGCCAGGCGCTGCTCGGCGACTTCGGGCTGTCGCTCGGCGCCAATTCGGCGACGTTGACGCGCCACGGCGTCGTCGCCGGAACGCCGGACTACATGTCGCCCGAGCAGGTCCGCGACGAAGCGCTCGACGGCCGCAGCGACGTGTTCGCGCTCGGCGTGACGCTCTACGAGTGCCTGACGCTCGAACGGCCGTTCGCCGCCAGCACGGTCGCGCACGTCCTGCACCGCATCGAACATGCCGAACCGCGGCCGCTGCGCGCGATCGACCGCGCGATCCCGCCCGATCTGGCAGCGATCGTCGGCAAGGCGCTCGAGAAGCAACGCGACGACCGTTACGCCGACGCCGCGGCATTCGCCGGCGATCTGCAGGCGTTCCTC
>CAYMRG010000832.1:0-1769 GCA_964392555.1 uncultured candidatus Brocadiaceae bacterium | reverse complement strand
GCTGTTCGCGACCGACGGCGGCCGGCAACGCTTCGGCGCGACCGAGTGGTGGCTCGAAGCGTTCGAGCATCCGCTGCCGCCGCTGGTGCCGTCGCCGCAGGAGGCCGGCCGCTGGCGCGCGCTGCTCGACCCGCGCGGCGCCCTCGGCCCGTGGCGGCTGCGCACCCGGCGCCCCGGCGATCGCTTCCAGCCGCTCGGCCACGCCCACGCGATCGACCTGCGCCGCTTCCTGCAGAGCCGCCACGTGCCGCGCTTCGACCGCGACCGGCTGCCGCTGCTGGTCGACGCCAACGACACCGTGCTGTGGATCCCGGGCGTCGAGGTCGGCGAACCGGCGAAGCTGCAGCTCAACACGCGCCGGTCGGTCGAGATCCTCGCCGGCTGCGGCTGACGCCGCGCCGCGCGTCGGGCGGGCGTCAGCGCTTCGCCGCCAGGAAGCGCTGGCCGTCGACCAGCAGACGGAAGCCCGGCCCGACGAACGCGTAGTAGCGGCCGTTCGGCGAGAAGCCGTGGCAGTAGCGGAACGGCGTCTCGCCGAGTTGGAGGAACGCGCGCGTGCCGGCGTCGCCGGTCAGCGAGACATAGGGTCCGACGAACCCGGTCAGCCCGCTGCGTGCGCCGACCACCATGCGCCGGCCCTTGGCGACCCAGACGGCTGGTCGGCGGCGACGACCGTCGGCGCCGCGCGGGCGACGTCCTGGATTCGGCGCTGGCTCGGCCAGCTCGCGCGCGGTCCACGCCCCTTCGCCGGCGCGGCTCAGCTCGATGTCGCCCTTGCCCGAACGTGCCAGCACGCGGTCGGCGGCCGCAGCGACCAGCCAGCCGTGGTGCGGCTGCAGGAGGCCCTTCACGGTCTGCTTGCGGCCATCGATCTCGACCGCCATCGGCGTGGCCAGCCAGACGTCGCCGCGCACCACCTCGCGCCACGGCGCCGCCGCGCGGTCGGCCGCGAACGTCCACCGCTCGATGCGGCCGCTGTCGCCGCCGACGAAGCAGGTGTGCGCGTCGGCGACCTCGAGCGCGCCGAGGTCGCGCGCGTCCTCGCCGGTCGGCGCCGCGTGACGCGCCACGACCGTCACCCGCGCCGGCGCGCCGGCTACGTCGACCACCTCGACGGCGTCCGCACGCGCCACCAGCAGCGTCGTCGCGTCGAGGAACGCGAGGTCGACGACCGGTCGTTCGCCGGCGAGCACGCACGGCACGCTCGGGTCGCCGAGCGTCAGATCGCGCAGCTCGACCGTGCCGCCGCTGCCCGGCATCGCCACCCAGCGATCGTCCGCCGAGAACGCGAGGCCGATGCCTTCGTCGCGGTAGCCGCAGGTCGCGAGCGCGCCATCGGCCGCCCATTCGGACCTGGGCCCGCGCGCCGCGCCGAGCAGCCGCATGCGGATCTGGTTCTCCGGGTGGCTCGCGTCCTGCGCGCGCAGGCCCGTGATGCCGGCGATCGCCCCGGTTGGTCCGTGTGGGTCGGCGATGGTCGCCATCAGCCGCACCAGCAGCGAGTCGTTGAGGAACAGGTCGAACGGCAGTTCGCAGCGCGCCGAGGCGGCGGTCACGGGACCGCCATCGACCGCGGTGCCCCGCTCGAAGTAGGCCGTCATCGACACCTCGCGCCGCCACAGCAGCCGCACGTCCCACGGGATCGTCGCGACGTCGCGCAGCAAGGTCTTCAGGATCGGATCGCGTTCGAGCAGGTTCGCGATCTCGCCGAGCCGCAGCCGCGCGACCAGCTCGCTGCGCTGGTCGCCGCGTTGCGCGCCGACGATGCC
>CAYMRG010000831.1:0-1770 GCA_964392555.1 uncultured candidatus Brocadiaceae bacterium | reverse complement strand
CGCAAGGCGCTCGCGCACACCAACAAGGTCTGCAAGACCGTGCTGCCCCAGGGTTGCTGCGCCAAGGCGAGCCTGCTGCAGATCGCGGCCGACGGCGCCAAGCTCTACCAGGCGGGGGCGCGGTCGCCGCTGCTGATCTGCCAGCGCGGCGAGGTGCTCGAGCTCAACGCCGAGGGGCTGGCGATCGGCCTCGACGACGGCCCGGTGTTCGAGAAGTCGCTGCGGCCCCAGGAGATCACGATGAGCGCCGGCACCCGGCTGGTGCTCGGCAACGACGCGCTGCACCGCGCCGACGGCATGCTCGACCTGCTGCGCAAGCACTCGCCGCGCCACACGAACATGTTCATGAACATGGTGCTCGGCGGCATCGAGGAGGATGCCGGCGACGACGGGCTGCGCGAGGACGTCGTGCTGCTGACGGTGAAGAAGGCGGGGCAGGAATGACGTCACCCGGTGCGAGCGGACCGCGGCACCCGGCGCCGGCCGGCTCGTTCCAGCGGCTGATCGAGGACGTCTACTACGCGCGCGACGCCGCGCGCGGCACGGCCGGCACGCTGCTGTGGTTCGTCGAGGAGGTCGGCGAGCTGGTGCGCGCGATCCGCCGCCAGGAACGCCACAACCTCGAAGAGGAGTTCGGCGACGTCTACGCGTGGCTGGCGACGCTCGCGTCGCTGCACGGCATCGACCTCGAGGCGGTCGGGCGCAGGAAGTACGCCGCGGGCTGCCCGCGCTGCCATGCGACCCCCTGCACCTGCCCGCATCCGCCGCTCGCGAGGTGAGGTCGTTCAGCGACCGCCGCGCGTCCGGCTGCGCAAGACCCGCAGCTGCTCGCCCCACCACAGCCCGACTTGCCGCGCCAGCTCGCCGTCGTCGGCGCCGTGACGGGCCGGATGATCGGGGCGCAGGCTCTCCCAGCCGTGGTGGCGGACCGTGACCAAGGTTCCCTCGCCCACGGCCGCGAAGGTCACCTCGACGTCGGTCTCCTCGCTCGGTGCGAAGGTCGCGTTGCGCCAGGTGAAGGCGACGCGGCACGGCGGGTCCCAGGCGGTCACCGTGCCGATCACGAACTCGCGCTCCTGGTCGCCATCGCGCCAGCGCTCGCCGAGGCGGCCGCCGACGAACGGCTCGAGGAAGACGATGCCCGGCAGGTCGCCGGCATGGCGGTAGCGGGGCGTCCGCCGCCACCAGAGATCGAGTTCGCGCGTGAACAGGTCGAAGGCGATGGCCGGCGCGGCGTCGACCTGCACGGCGACCGTCGCCGTCGGGCGCGGTGCGGGTGGCTGTGTCACGGGTCCTGCCGGGTGCGCCGCTGCACGTGCGCGGCGAACGCCGCCAATTGGTCCTGCCACATCGCCTCGACGTCGTCGACCCAGTGCCGCAGCTCGACGAACACCTCGCGCCGCAGCGTGTAGACGCGGGCCCGCGCGTCGGCGGCGTCGACGTCCTCGGCGACGAGCTTGCAGGCGCGCAGCAGGCGCAGGTGCCGGCTCAACGCCGGCGCGCTGACGCGCAGCGCCTGGGCCAGCTCGCCGGCCCGGGCGGGACCGCGTCGCAGCCGCTCGACGACGCCGCGGCGCGTGCCGTCGGCCAGCGCGGCGAACGCCCGATCGAGCGAGGCGCGCTTCGTCACGATCCGTGCGGCACGCCGCGCGTGCTGAGCCGCTGCATGAACCACCACAGGTGCCCTTCGCAGTCGAGCGCCGCGTAGCTGCGGTCCGACCAGTAGTCCGCGCCGTAGCGCTCGGGCTCGCCCCACAGGGACGCGGTGAG
>CAYMRG010000830.1:0-1790 GCA_964392555.1 uncultured candidatus Brocadiaceae bacterium | reverse complement strand
GAGCATCGGTCCGGCGAGGCGCAGGTTGCCGGAGCGGGTGCGCGAATAGCCGAGTGCCACCGCGCCGCGCCCCGCGGTGCTGGAACGCCACACCGGCAGCGCGGCGTAGCGGTTGTCCATCGCCACCTCGGGCAGGTGCTCGGCGACGTACTCGATGTCCTTGTCGTCGGCGCGCGCGGTCGTCGCCGCGAGCACGCCGCAGAGCGCAATGACCGCGAACGCGACGCCCGCGAACGGCGGCGTGCCGGCGACCGCGGCGTTGCGCGCCGCGCGGCGCGCGAGCAGGCGGTCGGGAAGCGAGCGACGCCCATTGCGCAGCATCAGAAGCTCCGCTTGGTCTCGAGCAGCAACTGCACGTTCTTGATCGAGGGGTCGCCGTCGAGCGGGAAGGCGAGGTCGATGTGCAGCACGTTGCCGAGTGCCGAGCGGCTGTTGCCGAGGCGCAGGCCGATGCCGACGTCGGTCAGCACGCCCTGCGATGCGGTGCCGAAGCGGTTGTCGCCCCAGGTGCCGCCGACGTTGACCAGCCGGAATGGATACCAGTTGGTGAACGCGCGCTGCTCGAGCGTGAACAGCCAGCGGCCTTCGCCGCCCTGGTAGCGCAGCGGATAGCCGCGCAGGCCGCTGTCGCCGCCGAGCAGGATCTGGCGGTCGGCGTCGAGGCGATGGCCGGCCTCGAAGCCGAGCGAGGCGAACAGCAGCCGGCGGTCCGACTGGCGCAAGTACCAGCGCGTGGAGCCGGCGAGGATCGTGTCGGCGAAGTCGCCGTCCTCGTAGCGTCCGGTGACCGAGGCCGCGAACAGCCAAGTCTGGCGCGGCGCCGGTTCGATGCCACGACTGACGCGCGCGTCGAAGATCGCGGCATTGCGGTCGGCGCCGAAGGCGTCATTGGCGAAGCCGAGCTGGGCCCGGGCGCGCCAGCCATACGCGAAGTCCTCGGTGCGCTCGATCTGGTCGCGGTTGCGCGCCTCGCGGAAGTCGTCCTGCAGCCACTCGGCCGCGATCCACGGGTAGACGAGCTTGCGGTCGGGCGGCGGCACGGTCGGCAACGTCGTCAGCGGCACGGCCGAGAAGCGCCGGTCGTCGTAGGTGACGCCCGCGGTCCAGCGCAACACGTGGCCGTCGACCAGGCCGCGCGACCAGCCGCCGTAGACCGTGCCCTGCTTCACCTGGGCGCGGTATTCGCCGACGCGTTCGCCGAGGTCGTAGCGCGGGTCGATCCGGTCGTCGTCGCGGAACGAGCCGCCCGCGGCCCAGCGCGTATCCAGCGCGAAGAAGTCGTGGTCGAGCAGCAGGCCCTTCTCCTTGCCGTCGCTGTTGTCCGAGTAGTCGAGGCCGAGACGCCACCAGCTGTCGCCGAGCTGGCGGTCGCGATACAGGAAGCGCGTGGCGGTGCGGTCGATGCCCTTGTTGCGCTCCAGCGAGAGCTGGGTGCCGCGGCCGAGCAGGTTCAGCTCCTCGATCGCGAAGCCCGAGGTGTTGGCGCCGCCCTTGCGGCCGTAGGAGATGCCGGGGTTCAGCGTCCAGACGTCGTTGGTCACGACCGCGACGTCGACCACGCCGTCGCGGTAGGCGACCGGCACGACGCTCGCCTCGTGCAGGTAGCGCGTGTCGCGCAGCAGGCGCTCGGTCTCCGCGAGCAGGCGTGGGTCGTAGAGGTCGCCGCTGCGGAACAGCAGCTGGGTCTCGAGCGTCCTCGGCCGGGTGCGGATGTGCAGGCGGTTCGCGAGGCGGAACAGCGAGGTGTTCTCCTCGGGGATCGAGGTGTCGAAGATCTCGCGCGGGTCGAC
>CAYMRG010000829.1:0-1795 GCA_964392555.1 uncultured candidatus Brocadiaceae bacterium | reverse complement strand
AGGTGCTTCGCGACGCAGATCGGGCCCATGCCCGGGCCGCCGCCGCCGTGCGGGATGCAGAACGTCTTGTGCAGGTTGAGGTGGCAGACGTCGGCGCCGAGGTCGCCCGGCCGCAGCAGGCCGACCTGCGCGTTCATGTTCGCGCCGTCCATGTAGACCTGGCCGCCGTGCTCGTGCACGACCTTGCAGATCTCCTGGATCGACTCCTCGAACACACCGTGCGTCGACGGGTAGGTGACCATCAAGGCCGACAGGTGGTCCTTGTGCTCGGCGGCCTTCTTGCGCAGGTCGGCGAGGTCGATGTTGCCGTGGCTGTCGCACGCGACGACGACGACCTTCATGCCGCACATCGCCGCGCTGGCCGGGTTGGTGCCGTGCGCGCTCTGCGGGATCAGGCAGACGTTGCGCTGCTCGTGGCCGTTCTTGCGGTGGTAGGCGCGGATCACCAGCAGGCCCGCATACTCGCCCTGCGAACCGGCGTTGGGCTGCAGCGAGCACGCGGCGAAGCCGGTGACGTCGCACAGCCACTGCGACAGGTTCTGGAACATCGTCGCGTAGCCCTTCGCCTGGTCGACCGGCGCGAACGGGTGCAGGCCGCCGAAGCCGGCGAGCGACACCGGATACATCTCGGTCGTCGCGTTGAGCTTCATCGTGCACGAGCCGAGCGGGATCATCGAGGTCGTCAGCGACAGATCCTTCGCCTGCAGACGGTGGATGTAGCGCAGCAGCTCGTGCTCGCTGCGGTAGGCGTGGAACGTCGGGTGCGTCAGGAAGTCGCTCTTGCGAGCCAGCCCGCCGAGCGCCGGCGCCTTCTGCGCCGCGAGCTTGTCGGTGCTGCCGCCGAACGCCGCGAACACGTCGGCGAGGTCCTGGCCGGTGACCGTCTCGTCGAGCGCCACGCCGAGGCTGCCGTCGCCGAAGTCGCGCAGGTTGATGCCGGCCTTGCGCGCCGCGGCGAAGATGCCCTTGGCGTCGCCCTTCGGTCGCACGCGCAGCGTGTCGAAGTGCGGCCCGGCCTGCACCTGGTGGCCGAGCGCGGAGAGACCGTGCGCGAGGCTCGCGGCGAGGTCGCGGACGCGGCCGGCGATCGCGCGCAGGCCGTCGGGGCCGTGGTAGACGGCATACATGCTCGCCATCACGGCGAGCAGCACCTGCGCGGTGCAGATGTTCGACGTCGCCTTCTCGCGGCGGATGTGCTGTTCGCGCGTGCCGAGCGCGAGGCGCAGCGCCGGCCTGCCGGTCGCGTCGATCGTCACGCCGACGATGCGGCCCGGCAGCTGGCGCTGGAACTCCTTCTTCGCCGCCATGAACGCCGCGTGCGGGCCGCCGAAGCCGAGCGGCACGCCGAAGCGCTGCGAACTGCCGCAGACGACGTCGGCGCCCATCTCGCCCGGCGCCTTCAGCACGGTCAGCGCGAGCAGGTCCGCGGCGACCGTCGCGAAGCCGCCGGCGGCGTGGATCTTGGCGATCGTCGGCTCGAGGTCGTCGATGCGGCCGTCGGTGCCCGGATACTGCAGCAGGCAGCCGACGTGCCTGGCCGCGAACTGCGCCGTGCGGTGGTCGCCGACTTCGACGTGGATGCCGAGCGGCTCGGCGCGCGTCTGCACGACGGCGATCGTCTGCGGGTGGCAGTTCTGGTCGACGAAGAACGTGTTCGCCTCGTCCTTGCCGTGCAGGCGGTGGCACAAGGTCATCGCCTCGGCCGCGGCGGTCGCTTCGTCGAGCAGCGAGCTGTTGGCGACCTGCAGGCCGGTGAGGTCGAGCACCAGCGTCTGGTAGTTGAGCAGCGCCTCCA
>CAYMRG010000828.1:0-1798 GCA_964392555.1 uncultured candidatus Brocadiaceae bacterium | reverse complement strand
AAGCCGACCGCGGTGATCGCCGGGTGCTGCACGAGGCGCGCTCCGGTCGCCGGCAGTCGTCCATGCAGCAGCGAGAAGGTGCCGGCCGGCAGCCCGAGCTTCGCCACACACGCGGCGATCATCGTGCCGACCAGTTCGCTGGTGCCGGGATGCGCGGGATGGCCCTTCACCACCACCGGGCAGCCGGCGGCGAGCGCCGACGCGGTGTCGCCACCGGCGACCGAGTAGGCGAGCGGGAAGTTGCTCGAGCCGAACACCGCGACCGGCCCGAGCGCGACCAGCATGCGCCGCAGATCCGGCTTCGCCTGCGGCGTGCGCGCCGGGTCGGCGCGATCGATCCGCGCATCGACCCACGAGCCCTCCGCGACCTGTGCCGCGAACTGCTGCAGCTGCAGCACGGTGCGGCCGCGCTCGGCCTGCGCGCGCGCGGCTGGCAGTGCGGTTTCGGCGACGACACGGGCGGTCAGTTCCTCGCCGAGCGCCATCAGCCCATCGGCGATCGCGCGCAGCAGCGCCGCGCGCTGCGCCGGCGGCGTCGTGCCGAACGCGACGGCGACCGCGCCGGCGGCCGCGGCGGCGCGCTCGACCTGTTCGCGGCTCGCCTCCTGGTAGTGCGGCGCGAGCTCTTCGCCCGACACCGGATCGATCGCCGCGAACGTGCCACCGCCGCCCTCCTCGGCGACGCCGGCGACGAAGTGGTCGCCGCGCAGGGTCATGCGCCCCCCTTCGGCTCGCTCTGCCGCGCCGCCTCGACCATCGCGATCACCGCCTTGCGCTGCTCGGCCGGCAACGGCAACCGCGGCGGGCGGCAACGTTCGTTGCCGATGTTGCAGACCTGCTGGACCAGTTTGATGAGCTGCACGAACTCCGGCACCGTGTCGAGCCGCAGCAGCGGCAGGAACCAACGGTAGAGCGCGAACGCCGCCTCGCGCCGGCCGGCGCGCGCGAGTTCGAACACCCGCACCGACGCCTCCGGGAACGCGTTGACGAGACCGGCGACCCAGCCGACCGCCCCCGCGGCGACGCCTTCGACGACCATGTCGTCCATGCCGACCAGCACGTCGAGCCGGTCGCCGACCAGCGCCTTGATCCCGGTGACACGGCGCGCGTCGCCGCTCGACTCCTTGACCGCGCGCAGGTTGGCGTGGGCCTCGGCCAGCTCGGCGATCACCGCCGGCGTGAAGTCGGTGCCGTAGGCCGGCGGGTTGTTGTAGAGCATGCACGGCAGCGCGGTCGCCTGCAGCACCGCGGCGACGTGGGCCTTCGCCTCGGCGATGCTGCCCTTGTGCACGTAGGCAGGCAGCACCATCAGCCCCTTGCAGCCCGCCTGCTCGGCGGCCTTGGCCAGCGCGACCGCGCTGCGCGTGCTCAGCGCGGCGATGCCCGGCAGCACCGGCTTGTCGCCGGCCGCCGCGACCAGCGTCGTGAGGATCGCGACCTTCTCCTCGAAGTCGAGCGTCGCGCCTTCGCCGAGCGACCCGAGCGGGATCAGGCCCGCGCAGCGAGCGGCGAGCAGCCAGCGCGCGTGGTGCGCGAGGAACTCGTGGTCGACCGCGCCATCGGCGCGGAACGGAGTCGTGATGGCGGGCAGGACGTCGTGGAACGGCGAGGCGCTCATGGGCACCTGCAAGCGAACGCCGTGCGCACCGCACCCGCAAGCACGTTCCCGTCGCCGCGCGGCATTCCCCCGCCGCCACCCTCGCAGCGGCCGCCAGTTGGCATTCTGAGAGGCCGTATCATGAATTTCTCTCGGCCTCCTAGCGCGTCCTGCGGCCGCAACCAAAGGTTGCGCGGCGCT
>CAYMRG010000827.1:0-1800 GCA_964392555.1 uncultured candidatus Brocadiaceae bacterium | reverse complement strand
GGCGTGCGCGTAGTGCAGCTCGACGCCGTCGAAACCGGCCGCGCGCGCGCGGGCCGCGGCGTCGGCGAACAGGCCCGGCAGCACGCGCGGCAGCTCGCGGATGTGCGGCAGGTGCAGGTCGGAGACCTCTTCGCGGTAGCCGTGGCTGTAGTCGCGGAACTCGCGGGGCGTCAGGATCGCGCGCAGCGTCGCGTCGTCGCAGCTCGCGAGCTGCGCGCGCACGCTCGCCTCGTCGGCCGCGGCAGCCGCGCCGAAGCGCTCGGCGACGGCGCGCACGTGCGCCTCGCGCAGGGCGAGGAAGCGCGCGAAGAACTTGTCCTTCTCGGGGCGCCGCCGGATCGCCAGGAAGTCGATGATCTGCACGAACAGCCGCGTTTCGCCGCCGCTGCGCTCGCGAACGCGCGCGACCAGTTCGCGCAGCCCCGGCACGAAGCGATCGTGGCCGATCCGCAGCAGCGGCCCGCTCGGCATGTCGCGGATGCCGGTCGCCTCGACCACGAGCACGCCGGGGCGGCCGTCGGCGAAGCGCCCGTACCAGTCGAGCACGTTGGCCGTGACCAGGCCTTCGTCGCTGGCGCGCCACGGCACCATCGCCGGCACCCAGGTGCGCGACGCGGCGCGCACGGGGCCGAGCGCGATCGGTGAGAACAGCCGCGAACGCGCGGCGTCGGCTGCGCTCGGCCAGCCCGCCGGCGGCAGCTCGTGCCGCACGTTCGGCGCGCCGTCGGCCATCACTCAGTTGCCGCGCCGCTTCGGCGGCTCGCGGAAGCCCTTCGGCGCGCGCCGCATCTGCCCCATCGTCTGCGGCGGCTGCTCGAGGCCCAGCGCATACCACTGCATGTCGAACGCGTTCATCGTCATTCGCGTCCGGTTCTGCAGGCGCAGCAGGTTGTCCTTGGTCGGCGCGTTGTTGGGATCGCGCTTGGCGAACGCCGCGAGCACGGCCTGGGCCTCGTCGGGGCGCTCGGACTTGTGCAGCAGCCAGGCGTAGGTGTTGTGCAGCAGCGCGTGCTTCTTGTTGACGGCCGCGGCGAACCGCAGGATGTCGAACGCGCGCTGCTTGTCGCCCTTCTTGAACAGGATGCACGCCAGCATCAGCCGCGCGTCACCGGCGCGCACCGAGGCGCCTTCGAGCAGTTCGACGGCGCGGTCGGCGTTGCCGCTGTGGTAGGCGAGCATGCCCATCTGCGCCAACAGCTGACCGCGCAGCATCGGCACCCACTTGGCCATCGGCAGCATCGCCTCGAGGCTCTGCATCGCCGGGTCGAGCATGCCGGCCTGCATCTGGTTCTGCACGCGCAGCATCGCCGGCTGCAGCTTCGCCGCGATCCGGCGCGCGAGCAGGACCCACGCGACGACGAAGACGAACAGCGAGATCAGGATCGACCAGATCCAGCCCCAGCTGTCGAAGAGCATGCCGCTGAAACCGACGGCGAGGGCGAACGCGGCGCAGAGGTAGACGGAGTACACGCGGGGCGGGCCAGGGTAGGAGGGGCGAGGAGGATACGGGCTGCCGGCGCGGGGTGCACGTTTCCGCACCCGGACCGCGCGTTCCTGCCCTGCGAGCGCTAGCCCCGAGCCCCCGCCCCGAGGGGCTGCGGCCGTCCTCGCGCTCCTCCTGGCGCCCCGCGGCCGTCGCGCCCGTGGATCGTCACCCCGACCGCCCGGAAGAACGTCCACGGGCAGCTGCCGGCAGGTCGGGGGCCGTCCCGCTATCGATCGCTGCTCCAGCTCGCTACCGTGCCGCGATGGTGCGTCGTGACGCGACAGACGACAGAGACCCCCCGGGGCCGAAGCCGG
>CAYMRG010000826.1:0-1811 GCA_964392555.1 uncultured candidatus Brocadiaceae bacterium | reverse complement strand
GGCTTCGGGTCGCCTTCCTTGCAGGACGACGAAATCGGCGCGCTCGGGTGGAGTGGGTTGCGGTTGCTGGGGTGTGGCGTCGGGGTTGCGGAAGCGTGCTCGGCGGGGCGAAGGCCCCGCCTCCGCGCGGCTTCGGGTCGCCTTCCTTGCAGGACGACGAAATCGGCGCGCTCGGGTGGAGGGTGTCGCCTTCGCAGGCTTGTGGTGTCGGGCTTTCCCGAAGCGCGCTCGGGTGGGGCGGTTGGTGAGACGTGCGGGAGCCGAACCTGGCCCCGCTGCGGCGGAGCGGTGCGGCGGTTACGAATCGAGCGACGTCAGGCCCTGGCGGATCGCGTACTTCGTCAGCTGCGCGATCGAGCGGATGCCCAGCCGGTTCATGATGTTCTGCCGGTGCGTCTCGACCGTCTTCACGGTGATGAACAGCTTCTGCGCGATCTCCTTGGTCGTCTTGCCCTCGGCGACCAGCTGCAGCACCTCGCGCTCCTTGTTGGTCAACGACGCGGCCGGCGGCGGCGTGCTGCCGGACATCCGGCCGACGTAGTCGCCGACCACCACGCCGGCGATCTTGGGGCTCAGGTAGACGCGGTTGCGCCCGACCTCGGCAACCGCCTCGGCGAGCTCTTCGAACGCGCTCTCCTTCAGCAGGTAGGCCTTCGCGCCCGACTGCAGCATGCGACCGACGTAGGTGGGATCGGAGTGCATCGACAGCGCGATGACGCGCACGTTGGGATCCGCGGCCAGGATCAGCCGCGTCGCCTCGATGCCGTTCATCTCGGCCATGCCGATGTCCATCACGACGACGTCGGGCTTGAGTTCGGCAGCGGCGCGGATCGCGGCGCGGCCGTCGGCGGCCTCGCCGACGATCTCGTGGCCCTTCTGTTTCAGCATCGTCGCGAGGCCCTCGCGGATGATGTGGTGATCGTCGACCAGAAGGATCCTCATGACTCGTTGACCTCGGCGCCTCGCGCCAGGGGGATGGTCAGGACGGCCTCGGTGCCCCGGCCGGGCTGCGAGCGCAGCTCGAAGCTGCCGCCGAGGTGCAGAGCGCGTTCTCGGATGTTGAACAGACCGAAGCCGCCTGACGGTGTGACGCGAAAGACGTGGTCGCGGCTGTCGAAGCCGGCACCACGATCGACGACCGACGCGACGAACTGTTCGCCGTCGCGCGCGGTGCGGACGATGACCAGATCGGTGTCGGCGTGTTTGACGACGTTGTGCAGCAGCTCGCGCACGGCTTGGTAGACGCACAGCCGCGACGCCTCGCCGAGCGGCTTGTCGCGACCGTCGTCCTCGTGGCGGGCCGTGATGCCGTGCACCTGCTCGAAGCGCCGCACGAGCTGCGCCAGCGCCTCGCCGAGACCGAGCTCGTAGAGCACCGGCGTGCCGAGGTCGGCGGTCAGGCCGCGCGTGTCGGCGATCACCTCGTCGACCAGCGAGGCGGTGCTCTGCAGCTTCGCGGTCGGCTCGGCCGGCAGCGTTCGCGCCAGCTCGAGCAGGCGCATCTTCACCAGCGCGAGGTTCTGGCCGATGCGATCGTGCAGGAACTCGGCGACCTGGCGGCGCTCCTGTTCCTCGGCCGTCGCGAGCTGTTCGGCGAGGCTGCGCAGCTGCTCCTGGTGCTCGACGAGCTGCGCGTTGACGCTGGCGCGCTCGGCGATCTCCTTCTGCAGCTGCTCGTTGACCTCGAGCAGGCGGGCGGTGCGCTCGGCGACGCGGTCCTCGAGGTCGTCGCGCGAGCGCCGCACCAGCTCGACCGCGGCCTAGCGCTCCTCGGCCAACCCGTGCAGCTGGCGCGCCGACTCGCCGAGCGC
>CAYMRG010000825.1:0-1813 GCA_964392555.1 uncultured candidatus Brocadiaceae bacterium | reverse complement strand
ACTCCATCGCGAGGTACTCGCGGCCGTCGTGCACGCCGTAGTCGTAGATGTCGACGACGCAGGGTGCGTCGATCGCCGCGATCGTCTGGTACTCGCGTGCCAGCATCTCCCGCGCGCGCAGCGCAGCTTCGTCGCTGCCCTCGACGACTTCGTCGGAACTGACCTTCAGCGCGACGTTCTCTGCGGAGTCCGCCGTCGTCGCCAGATAGACGACCGAGCTCGCCGAGCGCCCGAGCACGCGCAGGATCCCGTAGCGCGGCACGAGCGGTGCCGGCGCCGCGCGCAGCGCCGTCTGGATCGCCGCAGTGAAGGTCGTGCCGCTGCCGGTCGCGAGCACGAAGGCTTCGCCGCCATCGGGTTCGCTCGTCGCCCGGCCTGCGCCGGCGGCGCCGCTCGTCGCAGGATCCGCATCGATTCCAGCGCCCGCATCTGCGCCCGAATCCGAGCCGGCACCGGTACTCGCACCTGCGCCGGACTCCGAGCCAGTCCCACGCGGCGCGTGGCCCGCACCGACGGCCGTACTGCCGGTACGCGGCGCCGCGGCGCCGTCGCCTTCGACGTCCGGCTCCAGCAGTCCTTTGGCGCGCCGTGCGAAGGCCGCGCGCCGCTCGGCCACCTGCATCGCATAGCGCAGCGCGAGGTCGAGGCGCTCGGGCGTCAGCAGCGCCCGCGGCAGGTAGTCCTCGGCGCCGCTGCGCAGCGCCGCGATCGCCGTCAGCTCGTTGCCCTGTTCGGCGACCGCCACGATGACCGGACGCTCGGGCGCCGGTCGCAGCCGGCGCAGGATCGCCAGGCCCTCGCAGCCCGGATCCTCCGGATCGCTGCCGAAATGCGCGTGCAGCAGCAGCACGTCGCAGGCCGCGCCGGCGGCGAACGCGCCCGTCTCGTCCTGGATCAGGCCGATCGGCGAGGTGCGCAGCTCGGAATACGGCCGCACGGTGCCGACGAAGCGTTCCAGCCAGGTGGCGAACGCCGGGTCGTTGCTCGCGATCGTGATCCGTTCGCCCATGATGGTGTGTCCGATGTACGCCGCGGGAAGGGCAGGGAGTGCCGCAGGAGCTCGTCGCTCGCCGTTACTCGATCTGGAACCGCATCCGCAGCCGTGCGCGCTGGTCGACAGCCGCGCCGTCACGGCGCACCGGCTCGAAGCGCCACTTGTTGAGGGCCTCGACCGCGGCGACGTCGAACACCGCCGCCGGCTGCGAGTCCGTGACCCTGATGTCGCTCACCGTGCCTTCGGGGGTGACCGTGAACTCGAGCTCGACCCAGCCCGTGATGTTCCGGTCCCTGGCCTCGCGCGGGTAGGACGGCTCCACCGTGCGTACGCGCTTCAGCGTGCCCGCAGCGACGACCTGGCTGCGCTGCTGCAGCTGCTGGCGCGCCGCCACGAGTTCGGCATTCGCCGCTGCGACATCCGCCGTGGGCATGCCGACGTCCTCGGCTTCCGCGATCCAGCGCTGCGCCGCCGCGAAGTCGTTGCGGCCGATGGCGTCGCGCGCCTCGCCGAGCAGCGCGCGACCGAGCGGCTGGCGCAGCGAGGCCACGGTCGGGTTGTTCGCATCCGCCGCGAGCAGGGCCTGGAAATGACTCTTGGCGCTGTCGTTCGCCGGCTCCACCAGCCGCCCCTGGCCGATGCGCTGCGCGACCAGCGCCGAGAGGCGGCCGATCTCGGCGTTGCGCGAGTTGGTCTGCGCGGCGGCGAGCTGCGAGCGCAGCGGCTCGAGCTCCGCGGCCGGCACCCCGAGCTCCCCGGCGCTGCGCAGCCAGCGGTTCGCCGCTGTCGCATCGCCGCGCGCCACGGCCGCGCGCGCCT
>CAYMRG010000824.1:0-1826 GCA_964392555.1 uncultured candidatus Brocadiaceae bacterium | reverse complement strand
GCCGCCGCGCGCAGGCGCGCCGGCGTGCGCGGCAGCGTCGTCGCGCTCGGCACCGCCAGCGGCAGCAGCGGCTGCAGCGCGCGCGGCAGCGCCACCTGCGCGAGTCCGGCCCCGCCGCGCAGCGCGCCGAGCGCGCACAGCGCCGCCGCACCGAGCATGTCGTGACTGCCGGCCACCACCAGCACGGTGCCGAACGTGCCCTTGTGGCCGGCGCGTGGCCGCGGCGGCAGCGGCGCGAGCGCGGCGACGTCCTTCACGCCGTCCCCCCCGCCCCCGGCCCGACGACGTCCGGCCAAGGCGCCACCGACTGCACCGTGCCGACGAGTTTCTGTTGCGTGTTGTGGATCGCCGGTTCGGCGAACGGCAGCAACGCCGCCGACAACCCATCGGGCAGCGCGCCGAGCCGCCGCAGCAGGTCGACGACCACCGGCTGGTAGCCGCGCTCCGCGCCGTCGTCGATCTTGATCGCGATGCCGAGCGCACCGGGCCACGGCCGCCGCGCCGGGTCGGGCGCCAGCGCCAGCGCATAGACGCCTTCGGCGCCGTTCTTGGCGAACACACAGCTCGGCACGGCGCGCAGCAGCGCCGTGCAGAAACGGCGCTCGCCGGCGAGCATCGCGGGCGCGCTGGCGACGGCGGCGAGGATCGTCCGGCATGCGCCGGCACGAACGGTCGGCAGGCCGATCGGGTTCGCCAGGCGGCAGAACGCCCTGGCCAGCGCCGTGAGCGGCAGGATGAAGGTCGGCGCACCGCAACCGTCGAGGCCGAGTTCGGCAGGTCCGCCCAACCCGGCCATCGCCCCGACCGCCGCCTGCACCTCGCGCTGGCTCCGGCTGTCGGGTTCGAGGTAGCGCGCGAGGTCGTCGCCGCACGCCTGCGCCAACAGCAGGAACCCGCCGTGCTTGCCGCTGCAGTTGTTGTGGACCTTGCGCGGCCGCTCGCCGCGCTGCAGCAACTCGCGACGACTGGCCGGATCGAACGGCGCGTGCGGCCCGCAGCCCAGCTGCGCTTCGTCGAGCCCACCGCGCGCCAGCAGCGAACGCACCGCCGCAACGTGGTCGGGCGTGCCATCGTGGCTCGCACACATCACGGCGAGTTCGCTCGGTGGCAGGCCGAGGCTCGCGACGAGGCCGCGTTCGACGAACGGCAGCGCCTGGAACGGCTTGACGGCCGATCGCGCGAACACCGGCGCCGTCGCCGGTCCGAGCGCGAGCAGCACGCCGCCCTCGCCACAGACCGCGACCGCGCCGCGGTGCCACGACTCGACGCGACCGCTGCGGGTCGCGACGGCGAGCACGGGGGCAGTCGGCACCACGAACGGGTTCGCGCCGGAAGCGAGCACAGGCCACCGGTTATACCTGCCGAGCCGTTCTCGCGCCGAGCGTCCGCCGCGCTATAACTCCGGGCGCCGGCCATGGAACTCGTCGAAGTCGAACTCGCGCGCGTCGTCATCCAGCAGAAGGGTGACCAGCAGTTCATCCACCTGCGCGAACGCCGCGGTAACCGCGGCTTCCCGATCGTGATCGGCTTCCACGAGGTCGAGGAGATCAACCGCAAGCTGTGCGGCGTCAAGCCGCCGCGCCCGCTGACCCACGACCTGGTCGGCCGCATCGTCGCGGCGCTCGACCACCGCCTGCAGAAGGTGATCATCAACGAACTGCGCGAAGGCACCTTCTATGCGACGCTCGTGCTGGTGCCGCGCGACCCCGGGGCCGCGCCGGGCGAACGCCTGGTCGACTGCCGGCCGTCGGACGCGATCGCCCTGGCGGTGCAGACCGGAGCGCCGATCCTGGTCGCGCGCGACGTGTTCGAAGCCGTCGCGGCCG
>CAYMRG010000823.1:0-1828 GCA_964392555.1 uncultured candidatus Brocadiaceae bacterium | reverse complement strand
GAAAGGATACTCCCGCTGGGCAGACGTGCTGCCGGCGACCGACAGGTTGCGGTACGGTTCCGGCCACAGGCGGCCGCCGCCGCTGAGAGGCCGCTGCCCTACCCGCGATCCCACCGACCGATGCGACCGACTGCACCCCTGGCCACGTCCCTGTTGCTGTTGTTCACCACTTCGCTGCTGCCGCTGACGGCCCAGCAAGCCGCGCCGGCGGCGCCCGCGCCCGCCGCGTCCGCCGCGCCGGCCGATCCTGCCGCCGCACCGGCGAAGGAGCGCGTGCCGTTCCTGAAGCCGCAGGGCGCCTACGCCGATCTGCCCGAGATGGGTTTCAGCCCCATGTCGCTGCTGTCCGGCGGCGGCGGCGCGCCGCCGAAGGCGTTCTATCCGTTCGTCGATCAGGTCCGCGAGCTGGCCAAGGCGCCCGAGGCGACCGTGCTGCTCGACCTGACCGGTGACGCCGCGTTCAACCTGCCGCAGCTCCGCGAACTCGAACGCGCGATCGCCGACGTTCGCGCTGCCGGCAAGCGCGTCGTCTGCTACCTCGAAGGCGCGTCGTCGGGCACCTACCAGCTCGCCGCGCAGTGCGACCGCATCCTGATGGCCGACATGGGCGCGCTCGACCTGCGTTCGCCGGCGATGTCCATCATGCACATGAAGGACGCCCTCGATCTGCTCGGCGTGCAGGTCGAGGTGACGCGCGTCGGCGCCTACAAGGGCGCCGTCGAGCCCTACATGTTGCCGCAGATGTCCGACCACCTGCGCGCGCACTACGAGGCGATGCTGCGGACGATGAACGACGACTGCGTGCGCCGCATCGCGACCGGCCGCAAGCTCGAAGCGGCGAAGGTCCGCGAGCTGCAGGCGCAGCGGCTGTTCAGCGGCAAGCAGGCGCTCGCCGCCGGCCTCGTCGACAAGCTCGTGCCGTGGGCGGGCGCGCAGCGCGCGCTGGCCGCCGACCGCGGCGACGACGCGTTCGAACTCGCGGATGCCGCGCCGAAGAAGCGCCAGCAGAACCGCGACATCATGAGCATCTTCTCGAACATGTTCCGCCAGAAGAAGGAGGAGGAGATCGAGGAGCGGCAGATCGTCGTCATGCACCTCTCGGGCGAGATCGTCGATGGCGACAAGCCGCAGGCCGGCAGCATGGTCAGCGGCCCCGCGGTCGAGAAGCTCGACGAGCTGGCCGACAACGAGAACGTCGCCGGTGTGGTCGTGCGCATCAATTCGCCGGGCGGCTCGGCGACCGCGAGCGAAGCGATCCGCCTGGCGCTGCAGCGCCTCGCCGCGAAGAAGCCGGTCGTGTTCTCGATGGGCAATCTCGCCGCGTCCGGCGGCTACTGGATCACGACCATCGGCCAGCCGATCCTCGCCGAGGCGACGACCATCACCGGCTCGATCGGCGTGTTCGGCATGCGCTTCCAGACCGGCGCGCTGATGCGTCGCCTCGGTGTGCACACCGACATCGTCCGCCTCGACGACGGCCCGCTGATGGACGCGACCGACCGGCCGTGGTCGGACAGCGCGCGCGAGCACATGCAGTCGTTCGTCGACGACGTCTACAGCCGCTTCCTGGCGAACGTCGCCGCGTCGCGCAGGAAGACCACCGACCAGGTCGACGCGATCGCCGGCGGCCGCGTCTGGTCGGGCACGCAGGCCGTCGCGAACGGCCTGGTCGACGCGATCGGCGGCCTCGACGACGCGCTGGCGATGGTCCGCCAGAAGACCGGCGTCGCCGCCGACGTCGAGGTCATGCACGTGCCGCAGCCGAAGAACTTCGCCGACTCGCTGTTCTCGTCGCTGCTCGAGACCAGGATCGCGGCCAGCGCCGACG
>CAYMRG010000822.1:0-1834 GCA_964392555.1 uncultured candidatus Brocadiaceae bacterium | reverse complement strand
GGGCGTCGCCAACGCGGTCGGCATGGCGATCGCGGCGCAGATGGAGTCGGCACGCTTCCAGAACCCGCTGCTGCGGTCGCGCGTGTTCGTCACGGCCGGCGACGGCGACTTCATGGAAGGTCTCAGCTACGAGGCGGCGGCGCTCGCCGGCCACCTGAAGCTCGGCAACCTCGTGTGCCTGTTCGACGACAACACGATCACGATCGAAGGCCACACCGACCTCGCGACCAGCGAGGACGTGGCCGCGCGCTTCCGCAGCCAGGGCTGGGCCGTGCAGCACTGCGACGGCCACGACTTCGACGCGGTCCGCAAGGCGCTCGCCTGCGCGACCGCCGCGACCGACCAGCCGCAGCTGATCTGCTGCCGCACGACGATCGGCAAGGGTAGTCCCAACAAAGCCAACACGCACGACGTCCACGGTTCGCCGCTCGGCAAGGACGAGGTCGCGCTGACCAAGCAGGCGCTCGGCCTGCCGGCGCAGGACTTCTACGTCGACGAACGGGCGCGCGCGCTGTTCGCCGCCGCCGCACAACGCAACGAGGAGGTCCGCAAGCGCTGGCTGCAGGACCTCGACGCGTGGCGGACGAAGTTCGCCGACCAGGCCAAGGCGTGGGATGCCTTCCGTGGCCGCGCGCTGCCGGCCGATCTCGTCGAGCAGCTCACCGCCGCGGCCGGCGCCGAACCCGCCGCGACGCGCGCGCTGTCCGGCAACGTCATCCAGAAGCTCGCCGAGCTGGTGCCCGGCCTGGTGAGCGGCAGCGCCGACCTCGACCCGTCGACCAAGACGCGCATCAAGAAGGGCGGCTCGTTCACCGCCGAGGACCGCAGCGGCCGCACGCTGCACTACGGCATCCGCGAGCACGCGATGGGCGCGATCCTGAACGGCATCGCACTGCATTCGGCGTTCGTGCCGGCCGGCAGCACGTTCCTGGTGTTCGCCGACTACATGCGCACGCCGATCCGGCTCGCCGCGCTGATGAAGATCGGCAGCGTGTTCGTCTACACGCACGACAGCCTGATGGTCGGCGAGGACGGCCCCACCCACCAGCCGGTCGAGCACCTCGCGACGCTGCGCGCGATCCCGAACCTGCACGTGTTCCGCCCGGCCGACGGCGCCGAGACCGCCGCCGCGTGGACGCACGCCGTGTCGCGCAAGGACGGCCCGGTGGCGCTCGCGCTGACGCGCCAGAACCTGCCGAAGCTGCCGCACGCTGCCGGCTGGACCGCGCGCGACGCGCTGCGCGGCGGCTACGTGCTGGTCGACACGCCCGGTGCGAAGGCGACGCTGGTCGCGACCGGCGCCGAGGTCGGCCTCGCCGTCGAGGCGGCGACGTTGCTCGGCCAGCAGGGCACGCCGACGCGCGTGGTGTCGATGCCGTGCCTCGAACTGTTCCTCGGCCAGGACGCCGCCTACCGCAGCCAGGTGCTCGGCAAGGCCGCGGTGTTCGCGCTCGAGATGGGTCGCCCCGAATGGTGGTGCCAGCTCACCGGCCGCCTCGACCGCTGCATCGGCCAGAGCACGTTCGGCGCCAGCGCGCCGGCCAAACTGGTCGCCGAGCACTTCGGCTTCACCGCGGCGAAGGTCGCGGCGCGGGTGAAGGCGGCGCTGTAGGGCAACCGTCGCCGTTCGCGAACGGACGGGTTGGTGCGCGTGCGGCTCTTGCGGTGGGTCACCAGGTTCTCGCGACCACCGGGGAACGTGGCCCGCAGGGCGCGCCCATCGTCACGAGTTCGGCAGCGACGCGTCCGCGCATGCCGGCGACACAGGCCGGGCCGACCTCAGCGCGTCCTGCGGCCTGCAACCAAAGGTTGCGCGGCGCTGCGCGCCGCCAGA
>CAYMRG010000821.1:0-1834 GCA_964392555.1 uncultured candidatus Brocadiaceae bacterium | reverse complement strand
CGCCCTCGCCCAGCAAGCCGGCGAACCGACCGTCCGCGAACTCGCCGCCTGCCTCGTCGTCGAGCCGGCGCCGCGGCAGGCGACGACCCCGGTGCCGCTGATCGTGCTGGTCGCCGGCGATCCGGTCGACCTCGCGTCGGCTCGCCGCGCCGCGGATGCGCTCGGCTTGCCGCTCGCGCGCGCCGGATTCGTCGTCGCGCTGCCGGTGTTCGCGGCCGACGAGCCGGCGGCGGCCGCGGCCGCGCGCTTCGCGCAGTTGCGGCGGGAGTTCCGCATCGACCAGGGCGGCATGCACCTGGCGGCGCCGGCCGAAGGTCGCGCGGCGGCGGTGCGGTTCGCGCTCGCGAACGCGCCGCAGTTCCAGAGCGTGACGCTGTGGGGGAGTGGCGCGGCCAACGAACTGGCGGCGCTGCGGCCGCTGCGCGCGCGGCGCCTGCAGGTGCTCGCGGCGCCCGTCGTCGACGAACTCGTGCTGCACTTCCGCACGCTGCACGGCGCGCGCACGCTGCCGGGCGCGGCCGGCGACGTCGCGCGCACGCTCGACGACTTCCACGACGCCGCGGCGAACGGCGACGAAGCGCGCTACTTCGCGATCCTGCCCGACGACGCGGTGTTCCTCGGCACCGACGCGACCGAGCGCTGGACCGGCGCGGAGTTCAAGGCGTTCGCGATGCCGTACTTCCAGCGCGACTCGGCGTGGACCTACGTGCCGTTGCAGCGCCACGTCGAACTCGAGGCCGACGGCGCGCTGGCATGGTTCGACGAGGTGCTCGACAACGACGCGTACGGCGAATGCCGCGGCAGCGGCGTGCTGGCGCTGCGCGCGGGGCGGTGGGTGCTGCGGCAGTACAACCTCACGGTGCCGGTGCCGAACGACCTGATGCGCGGCGTCGCGACGCGGATCCGCGCGTTTGCAGCGGGCCACGCGCCGGCGGTGACGACGGTGGTGCTGGTCCGCCACGCCGAGAAGGACGGCGACGGCCGCGATCCGGGCCTCAGCGACGCCGGGCTGCGCCGCGCCGAACGGCTCGCGCACGTGTTGCACGATCTGCCGATCGCGGCGGTCTACGCCAGCGAGTTCGCCCGCACGGCGGCGACGGTCGCGCCGTTGTGCCGCGAACGGCACCTCGAACCGGTGGCGGTGCCGGCCGCCGACGTGCGCGCGCTCGCGGCGCGGCTGCGGCGCGAGCACCTCGGCGGCACCGTGGTCGTCTGCGGCCACTCCAACACCGTGCCCGCGCTGGCGAAGGCGCTCGGCGTCGCCGATGTGCCCGCGATCGACGAGGCGGAGTTCGACCACCTGCTGGTCGTGACGATCGACGCCGACGGGGCGCACGCCCTGGCGCTGCGCTACGGCGACGGCTGAACGCGGCGGCGCGCGGCGCTCACGAGCTGCACGACAGCGCCGAGCAGCCCGGCTTGTCGCGCGCCCAGTCGGGTCGCTTCTGCGCCAGTTCGTCGTGTTCGGGCTGTTCGTCGAACGGCCGCTCCAGCACGTGCAGCAGGCGTTCCAGCTTGCTGGTGTCGCCGCCCTCGGCCGCGTCGATCGCGGTCTGCGCGAGCCAGTTGCGCGGCACGTACTTGGGGTTGGTCGCGGCCATCGCGCGCGCGATCTCGGCCGGCGGCTGTGGCTCGCTGCGCGTGCGCTGCCACCAGCGGCGCAGCCAGGCGATGCCGTCGGCGACCGCCTGGCTGCCCGGTTCGCGATAGCACGCTTCGCGCACGCCGGCCGGCAGGTCGTTCGGTTCGTCGCCGGTGACGACCGGGCCGAGTGCGCGGAAGAAGCGCGTCATGTCGATGCCGGTCGCCTGCAGCCAGTCGAACAGCGACTGCA
>CAYMRG010000820.1:0-1849 GCA_964392555.1 uncultured candidatus Brocadiaceae bacterium | reverse complement strand
CGTTCTCGGTCTTCGGCCTGCCGCGGTCGCTGGACCTCGACGAGCGCACGCTCGAGCAGCGCTACCTGAAGCTGTCGCGCGACTGCCACCCGGACCTCAACCGCACCGCCGACGCGGTCGACTGCATCGCGGTGCTGCAGCGCAGCGCCGAGATCAACGACGCGTGGCAGCTGCTGCGCGATCCGTGGAAGCGCGCGCGCGCGCTGCTCGAGACGCTGGCGCCGGGCGTCATGGACCGCAGCAAGCAGCTCGACCCGCGGTTCCTCGCCGACGCGCTCGACCTCGCCGAAGCCGTCGCCGAATGCTCGCGTGACGACGCGGCGCCGCTGCGCGAACGGCTGCGCGCGCTGCTCGCCGAGGACTTCGACGCCGTGCGCCGGGCCCTGGCGGCCGGAGATCCGGATTCGGCCGCGCGCCGCTGCCACGAGGCGCACTACCATCGCAAGGCCCTGCAGGACCTGGACCAGAAGTCGTGACGCCGCCCACCGATCAGGCTCCGCCGCCCGCCAGGCAGCCGCGGCTCGTGCTCGGCATCGACCTCGGCACGACCAACAGCCTCGCCGCCGTGCGCGCCGGCAAACTGCCGCACGTGCTGCGCGACCGCGACGGCGAGCCGCTGGTCCCGTCGGTGGTCTGCTTCCATCCCGACGGCCGAACGATCGTCGGCCGCGCCGCCAAGGCGCTGCGGCTCGAGTTCCCCGACCGCACCGTGTTCTCGGCCAAGCGCCTGATCGGCCGCTCGATGCAGGACCTCGGCCGCGAGGTCGACGGGCTGCCGTTCCGCGTCGTCGCCGGCGAACGCGATCTGCCGCGCGTCGCGATCGGCGACCGCCGGCAGTCGCCCGAGGCGATCTCGGCCTTGGTGCTGAAGGAGGTCAAGGCGACCGCCGAACAGGCGCTCGGCCAGACGGTGCGCGAGGTCGTGATCACCGTGCCGGCGTGGTTCGACGACGCGCAGCGCCAGGCGACCAAGGACGCCGCGGCGCTCGCCGGCCTCGAATGCCTGCGCATCCTCAACGAACCGACCGCCGCCGCGCTCGCCTACGGCATCGACGGCCAGCAGGATGGCACGGTGCTCGTCTACGACCTCGGCGGCGGCACGTTCGACGTCTCGATCCTGCGCATCGAGGACGGCGTGTTCCGCGTGCTGTCGACGGCCGGCGACACCCACCTCGGCGGCGACGACTTCGACGCGCTGCTCGAGAGGCGCATCCTGGCCCTCCTGCCCTCGGCCGGAGGCTCCCAGGCGCCGGCGGGCACCGCGCCCGCGCTGACGGATCCCTTCGTCCGCCAGGCCGTCCGCAGCGCCGCCGAGAACCTGAAGATCCGCCTCAGCGGCGAGACCAGCGTCGACCTGGCGCTCGACCTGGGCGCCCGCGGCACGGTCACGCTGACCGTCACCCGCGCCGAATTCGAGGCGGCGATCGCACCGCTGGTGCAGCGCACGCTCGATTGCGTCGCGCGCGCCGTCAAGGACGCCGGCCTGCAACTCGCCGACCTCGACCAGATCGTGCTGGTCGGCGGCAGCACGCGCATCCCGCTGGTCCGCGCGCGGCTCACGGCGCTGTGCGGCAAGCCGCCGCACACCGACGTCGACCCCGACCTCGCGGTGGCGCTCGGCGCCGCAATCCAGGCCGACGTGCTCGCCGGCAACGACCGGTCGCTGCTCCTGCTCGACGTGATCCCGCTGAGCCTCGGCATCGAGACGCTCGGCGGCGTGGTGCAGAAGCTGATCCTGCGCAACAGCACGATCCCCACCAGCGTCAGCGAGGAGTTCTCGACCGGCGTCGACGGCCAGACTGCGGTCGACCTGACGATCTACCAGGGCGAACGCGAACTCGCACAGGAC
>CAYMRG010000819.1:0-1857 GCA_964392555.1 uncultured candidatus Brocadiaceae bacterium | reverse complement strand
CGATGCACTGCCGCGGCATGGGCGCATTCGTCAACCGCTGGTTCGCCGACTACGACGAGGCCGCCGCGTCGCAGCGCGCCGATGGCGGCTACCTGCTGCCGTACCGCCGCCAGTTCTTCGTCACCGTCGCCGACGCGATCCGCGAGCTCGGCCTCGACCCGGACGATCCGGACTGGCCGCGCATCGGCTTCGACTGGGTGCGGCCGCGCGACGTCGAGGCGCACCTGCGGTTGTGCCGCGCGCGCCAGGCGGTGCGGACGGCGCGCGGCGAGCACGGGTGACTCCCTGGCCGCGCGGCGGTCAACGTTCGACCGCCCGCCAGCGCCGCCGCCGCAGGTCGATGCGGTGCGTCGCGAGATCCTGCGCGCGTTCGACGTCGGCGCGCCACGTCGAGCCCTGGCGATGGACGCGCTGCACGCAGCACAGGCCGAGGCCCTGCACGTCGATCCACGCGCCGCGCGCGACCGGGGCCGCGCCGGCCGGGGCGTCGTCGGCCGCGGTCGCCTGCGGCAGCGGCCGCGGCGTCGCCAGATGGTCGCTGCGCCAGGCCGTCGGCTCGGCGCAGACGTCGCACGCGCCGCAGTCGCCGTCGAGATCGTCGAAGCCGAAGTGCGCGTGGATCGTCGCCTTGCGGCACGCGCCTTCGGTCGCGTAGCGGACCATGCGCAGCAGGCCCATCAGGTCGCGCTGCTCCTTGTCGGCCGGCAGCCAGTCGGCGAGCTCGGCGTCGCTCGGCGCGCGGACGAACGCGAAGTCGCGGCCCAGTTCGCCGGTCGTGCAGCCGGCCGCGCGGAGCAGGCGCAGCACGGTCTCGACGCGGCCGTCGTGGCGGTTCTTGTGCAGGAACGTCACGCGCAGCGTGTCGACGTCGACCGCCTGCACGCGCTCGCCGAGTCCGGCGAGGTGCTGCACGACCTGGCGCGCGAACGCGGCGCTCGGGTTGGCCCAGGCCGTGAAGTCGCGCTGGATCTGCAGGTCGTCGGGCCGGTAGAGCAGTTCGCAGTACGAGCCGAGGCCGTCGCGGCCGGCGCGCCCGATCTCCTGGTAGTAGGCCTCGAGCGTGCGCGGAATCTGCCAATGGACGATCGCGCGGATGTCGGCCTTGTCGACGCCCATGCCGAAGGCCGGCGTCGCGAGCATCAGCGCGTCACCGCTGTCCTGGAAGCGCTGCTGCTGGCTCTTGCGCTCGTGCGCCGAGAGGTCGCCGTGGTAGACGAGCGGGCGCAGGCCGACGCGCTGCAATTCACCTTCGAGCCGCAGCAGGTCCTTGATCAGCGCGCAGTAGACGATCGCCGGCCCGCCGGTCGCGGCCAGCGTCGTCTGCAGGTGCGCGAGCTTCCGTTCGTCGTCGTCGCACTCGTGCACGGCGAGGAACAGGTTGTCGCGCGCGACCCCGGTGTGGAACAGCGGCGCGTCGTCGAGCCCCAGCACGCGGCGGATGTCGCGCTGCACGTCCGGCGTCGCCGTCGCGCTCAACGCGAGGCACGGGGGATCGCCGAGGGCGTGCCGGATCTCGCCGAGGCGCAGGTAGTCGGGGCGGAAGTCGTGGCCCCAGTGGCTCAGGCAGTGGGCTTCGTCGACGGCCAGCCGTGCGACCTTCGGCAACGCCTCGCGGAAGCCAGGCACGCGAAAGCGTTCGGGCGTGACGTAGAGCAGCCTGACGTCGCCGCGCGCGACCGCGGCGAGCCGCCGTTCGCGCTGTTCGCGGTCGAGCAGGCTGTGGATGCAGGTGGCCGGCAGGTCGCGCGCCCGCAGCGCGGCGACCTGGTCGTCCATCAGCGCGATCAGCGGCGAGACGACCAGCGTCAGGCCGTCGCCGGCGAACGCGGGCAGCTGGTAGCACAACGACTTGCCCTC
>CAYMRG010000818.1:0-1858 GCA_964392555.1 uncultured candidatus Brocadiaceae bacterium | reverse complement strand
ATCAGGTGCGAGCGGTTGATGCGCGTGTGGGTGCTGTTGATCACCACGAACATCTCGGTCGCGAAGTCGGCGGTCTTGCCGTCGAAAATCACGACCGGCACCTCGACGCGCGGGTCGGCGTCCTTCTCCTGCAGGTAGAAGTGCAGCCCGGCGAGGCGGTGCTGGCCGTCGATGATCAGGAAGTCGCCCTTCGGCTCGAGCAGGTTGCCGGCGCGCTCCATGCCCTTCAGCGGCTGGAACTCGAGCTTCTCGGTGGTGAACAGCAGCACCGCGCCCGGGATCACCGGCTGGCGCGTCTCGTTGCGATAGAAGTCCTTGATCTGGCGGACCTTCCTGCGGTTGAGATCGCGCTGGAACGACTTGCTGTTCTTCTCGATCGCCTGGACGTAGCGCTCGACGTCATCGGGGTCCTTCTGCGCCTTGCTGCCCTTCGGCAGGTCGCCGCCGATCACCTGGCCGCGCTCGCCGTAGAAGCGCGTGACGAAGCGCACCTTGCGCAGCAGGTCCTGGGCCGGGTAGCTGACGAAGTAGAACTCCGACTCCTTCTGGCGCATGCGCTGGGCGAACATCGGGCGAGGCTCCTGTGCGGTAGGCGGTTCGGGCGGCAAGTTTGCGCAATCTTGCGCCGCTTGGCAAAGGGCTAGTGAGGCCGCCGAAGCCGCCCGGTCCGTCCGGGGAGATCGGACGACATTCCGCGAACACGGCCGTCGGCCGCGTCGCTCCGGCGGTGCCATCGCAGGGCGCGCTCCGCGCCCGCCGCGAAGCCCTCCCTCGGACCTGCGCCCCCATGACCACCCTCCTGCCCCGCGTCGCCCCGTTCGCCCTGCTGCTCACCGCCCTGTCGGCGCAGACCAACCTGATCACGTTCCAGGAGCCCGGCCTGACCGCCATGAGCAACGCCTCCGGCCAGATCGTGCCCGCCGCAGCGCGCCTGTCGACGCAGTTCCAGAGCACGCTCGGCATCGTGTTCAGTTCGACCGGCGGCTTCGTCGCGGTGGTCAACCACGGCACCCAGTCGCCGAGCGCGCCGAACGTGATCGGCGGGACCACGGCACCCGGTGCGCTGAACTACCTGCAGCCGATCACGCTGACGTTCGTCGATCCGGCGGCGCCGAGCGAACCCGCGACGACCGACTGGTTCCGCATCCGCGGCGACCTGATTCCGCTGAATTCGGGCACCGGCACTGTCCAGGCGTTCGCCGTCGACGGCACGCTGCTCGGCTCGCAGACGTTGCCGGATGTGAGCCCGGGAATGGTCTTCACGCTCGCGTTCGCGGCGCCCGGCATCCACCGCGTCGTCGTCACCGAGACCAGCGCCACGGTCGGCTGGGACAACGTCGAATTCACGCCCGTGCAGCGCGCAGCCACGTTCCTGCCCTACGGCGCGGGCTGCGCGGGGACGCTCGGCGTGCCCGCGCTCGCCAACGCGCCGGGTTCACTGCCGGTGCCGGGGACGACGTTCACGGTGTCGGTCAGCGGCGCCGCGACCGGCCTCGCGATGATCGCGACCGGCCTGTCGAACGGCCAATCGGGCGGCCTGCCGCTCCCGCTGCCGCTCGCGGCGATCGGCATGCCCGGCTGCGACCTGCTGGTCGAGGTGCTGCGACTGGATGCCATGACGCCATCCGGCACGACGGCCGCCATCTCGTGGACCTTACCCACGGGTGGCGCGGTGGTGGGACTGCACTTCTACCAGCAGGTGCTCACCTTCGACCCGACGGTCAACGCGCTCGGCTTCGTCGCCAGCAATGCGGCGGCGGCGACGATCGGGTCGTGAGGCCCTTCGTGGCCCTGTCCGACCTCCCTCACTGCAGTTTGAACCTCTGCCCCGCGGTGGAGCCGTGGTTCGCCAGGTTGT
>CAYMRG010000817.1:0-1869 GCA_964392555.1 uncultured candidatus Brocadiaceae bacterium | reverse complement strand
TTGAACAGCCTCTTGCCGTCCATCAAACGAATCGGGGTTGACGCAATAAAAGACAGGCAACGCTGACGGACCCCCCGCGCGGGGCCGGCCGGCCGCCGCCGTGGGCGTCCACAGTCCCACCATCCGGACCACCCGGATGATGGTGGCAGGCGGCAGGACTCACGTCCCACCTCCTGCCGAAGCTCTGGTCGACGGTGAACTGGTCACCATGGATCGACTCGCGAAGGCCTCCGGCGCGAGTTCCGCATGCGCCAATTCGGCGACGCGGACCCGCAGGGCCTCGATTCCGCCCGGCGCGAGCACCCGCTCGACCGGCCAGGGTTCGCCGTAGCGCACGACGACCTTGCGCGGCCGGGGCAGCCAGGCGCCGCGCGGGAACGCGCGGTAGCTGCCCTCGATACCGACCGGCACGACGGTCGCCTTGCTGCGGCGGACGAGGAACTCCACGCCCGAGCGGAACGGCGCGACGCGACCGTCGCGGCTGCGCGTGCCCTCGGCGAAGATCCCGACCACCTCGCCCGCCAGCAGGCAGTCGGCGACCAGACGCATCGCGTCCTTCGACGGGGCGTCGCGGTCGATCAGCGTGACGCCGACCTGGGCGAGCCACCAGCGCAGCGGCGCGAACTTCGCGAGCCCGGCCTGCGCCAGGAACCCCACCCACCGCTTGCAGGTGGTGCCGACCAGCGGCGGGTCGAGGTAGCTCGCATGGTTGGCGACCAGCAGCACCGGCCCGCTGGCCGGCACGTTGGCGACGCCTTCGGCGCGCATCCGCAGCCACACCTTCTCGAAGGCCAGCATGCTGTACTTCGACAGGTTCCACCAGAAGCGGCTGCGCTCGACGCGCCGCAAGGTCCGCCGTTCGGCCGTGTCGCTCACGTCGTCGCGCCTCCGTTCGCGCCGCGCACATGGCGCAGCAGGCGCCCGAGCACGTCGTCGATCGTCAGGCCCGTGGTGTCGACGTAGACCGCGTCGTCGGCCTGCCGCAGCGGCGCGTCGGAACGCGAGCTGTCGAGCCGGTCGCGAACGTTGATCTCGTCGAGCACTTCGGCCAGGTCGACCTGACGGCCGGCCTTGGCGAAGTCGCCGCTGCGGCGCCGCGCGCGTTCGGCCGGTGCCGCGTCGAGGAAGAACTTCCAGCGCGCGCGCGGGAACACCACGGTGCCCATGTCGCGCCCTTCGGCGACGATCGGGCCGCCGCTGGCGACACCGCGCTGCAGATCGCGCATCGCGGCGCGCACGAACGGCAGCGCCGAGACCGCGGACACCTGCGACTCGACCTCGCGCGTGCGCAGGTGCGACGAGACGTCGCGCCCGTTCAACAGCAGCTGGCCGCCGCGCAGTTCGAGCCGCGCGCCGGTCAGCGCCGCGCGCATGCGCGCGTGCCCGGCGTCGGCTTCGCCCGCGACCTCGAGCGGGGCACAGCCTTGCTGCAGGAAGTGCCAGGTCACCGCGCGATACATCGCGCCGGTGTCGAGGAACTGGAAGCCGAGCCGCTGCGCCAGCTGGCGCGCGATCGTGCTCTTGCCGGCGCCGGACGGGCCATCGATCGCGACGACTTCGGTCGGACCCGGCGCCTCGCGGCGCGCGGCGGTCGAAGTCGAACGATCGGCGGGATCCGTCACGGGTGGGCAGGGATGGTTCGGGAATCGGGAATCGATCCGGATTGGCAAAGATCGCGGCCGGACCACGACCACGGCCGACGATCCGGGGCCGGACCCTGGGCCCGGCGAAAGGGCGAACAGTCTAGCCTTCGGCCGAGCGCAGTGGCAACGCGAAACCGGGCGGTCGGTGGGCTCAGCCAGCGGGGAACGGGCACGCGTCGGGCGGCGCGACCGGGGTGACCAGGGCCGTTCCCGCCCCCCCGCCGGC
>CAYMRG010000816.1:0-1872 GCA_964392555.1 uncultured candidatus Brocadiaceae bacterium | reverse complement strand
CGTGCGCGGCGATCCGCGCGTGCTGCGCGGGATCCAGCTCGCGCCGCAGGTCCTCGAGCAGCTCGCGCGCAGGCGCGGGCACGAACAACGTCAGCTGGCGGCGAAGGCGCGGCATCGCTTTCGTTCCCGTCTCACGGCGCTTCGGCGTCGAACGGCTCGCTCGACCACCGCACGCCCATCACGATCAGCAGCACCACGTAGACCGCGAACCCGCCGAGCGCGACCAGCGCCCAGGTGCCGTCGAGCAGCCACCAACCGCAGGCCAGCAGGAGCCCGGGCAGGGCCACGAGCAGACCGTTGCGCCAGCGACCGTTCGCGGCGCCGCGCGTCACAGCTCCTTCTTCGCCCCGGCGAGCTTCTGCAGCCGCAGCCACTGGAATTCCTGGCTGTGCCCGGCAACGCGCGGGTCGAGGCCGTGGCGCGAACGCGGATACAGCATCATCTCGAAGTCCTGCACCCCCGCGCTCTGCAGCGCCCACGCCAGCTGCAGCGTGTTCTGCAGGTGCACGTTGTCGTCCTTGGTGCCGTGCAGCAGCACGAGGTGGCCGTGCAGGTTCTGCGCCGACTTGATCACGCTGGTCGCGTCGTAGCCGGCGCGGTTGGCGTCGAGCGTGCCCATGTAGCGCTCGGTGTAGATCGTGTCGTAGAGCCGCCAGTCGTAGACACCGGCGCCGGCGAGGCCGAGCGCGAACTTGGTGCTGTGCGTCAGCGCGTACGCGGTCATGAAGCCGCCGTAGCTCCAGCCGCTGATCGCGACGCGCTCGGGGTCGCCGCCCCACTTCGCGCAGACGAAGTCGACGGCGTCCTCGAGGTCCTTCAGCTCCTGCACGCCGAGCTGGCGGTAGCACGTGCCGGTGTCGCGCTGGCCGCGGCCGCTCGCCGACCGCACGTTGGCCTGCAGCACGACGAAGCCCTGCTGCGCGAGGAACTGCGTGTAGGTCGACGGCGCCCAGGCGTCGCGCACGGACGGCGCGTCGGGGCCCGAATAGGTCGGCAGGTAGACTGGGTAGCGCACGCCCTCCTGCCAGTCGATCGGCAGGACCACGGTCGCATCGAGCGGGTAGCCATCGCGCGCGGTCACCGTGATGCGCTGCGTCGGCGCGAACGCGTAGCGCGTCGCCGCACCGCGGTCGGCGGTCGCCAGCGTGCGGACGGACGTGCCGTCGGCATGCAGCACGCGCACGAGCGGGGGCTGGTCGAGCGACGACCAGCGGTCGAGCACGAGGTCGCCGGCGGCATTCGGTTCGGCCTGGTGCGTGCCGACGCCCGGCGTCGCGCAGACGATCCCTTCGCCGTCGAGGCCGATGCGGTAGAGGTGACGACCGGTCGCACCGTCCTTCGTGCCTTCGAACCACACCACGCCGCGCGCCTCGTCGACGCGCTCGATCGACCGCACCTGCCAGTCGCCGCGCGTGATCGTCGCGCGCAGTTCGCCGCCCGGCGCGTAGCGGTAGACGTGCTGGTAGCCGGTGCGCTCCGACAGCCACAGGAACGTGCCGTCGGCGAGCCACAGCGGCGACTGCGGGCGGTTGACCCAGGTCCGCGACTCCTCGCGGATCCACCGCGTCGCCTTGCCATTGGCCGGGTCGATCGCGCACAGCTCCGCCCAGGTCTGGCTGCGATCCTGGATCGTCGCCAGCAGCCGCGCGCCGTCGGGCGACCACTCGACGCGCACGACCAGCGCGTCCGCAGGGAACGCCGCGAGATCGACCGGCACGACCGCGTGGTCGCCGAGCCGCGCGATCGACAGCGCCGCGGTCGGGTTGGGGTCGCCGACCTTGGGGTAGTTCGTGACCTCGGTCGTCACGGTGCGCTCGGTGTCGAGGAAGCCCTCGGGCACGTGGTCGACGACCGTGAACTCGCGCACCTGCG
>CAYMRG010000815.1:0-1902 GCA_964392555.1 uncultured candidatus Brocadiaceae bacterium | reverse complement strand
GAGGCGCCGTTCGTCACCGCGCAGGTCACCGACTTCCTGTCGCTCGCGCGGCAGCACGGGCTCGACGTCGCCGAAGCGCCGCTGCGCGAAGCGCTCGACCGCTGCGCCGAGCTGCTGCGCCGCGACGACAGCACCGCGCTGCGCTGCGTGTGCGTCGACGTGCTCGCGCGGGCCGGCCGGCCGGTGCAACCCTGGCTCGACTGGCTGTGCACGGCCGCGGCCAGCGACGACGACCGCAGCCACCTGGCCGCGGCGCTGGGCCAGCTCGGCCAGGCGGCGCGCGGGCTCGCGCTGCTGCAGGAGACCGGCGATACGCCACCGGCGGCGCAGGACCTCGCCTCGCCGCTGCGGTCGCAGGCGCTGCGCCTGCGCGCGCTGACGGCCGTCGACCCGGCGAACCCCGAGCTGCCGCAGCTCGCCGCGCGCCTGCAGCGCACGCTCGCGAACACCGCGACGACGACGCAGGAACAGTGGCAGAGCCTGCGCGCGCTCACCGCGCACTACGCGCACCAGCCCGATCCCGGCGCGGTGCGGATCGCCGGCCTGACGGTCGACGGCCAGCCGGTCGAACCGACGCAGAAGCTGACGCTGCACGCGGGCAGCGTGTTGCAGTTCGCCGCCGGCGGGTGCGGCAGCGCCGTGATCTCGCTGCAGGGCCTGCGCGCCAGCGACGACACGCCGCGGCTCGGCTCGCTGACGGTCGAGCGCGTGCTGTTCGACGTCGAGACCGGCGAAGCCGTCGCGCGGTGCCGCCGCGGCCGCCTCTACGAGGTGCGGCTCCACATCGCCGCCCCGCAGTCGCTCGAGCATCTCGCCGTCGTCGACCTGCTGCCAGGCGGTCTCGAGCCCGAACCCGCCACCGGCCCGCAGCCGCCGCTGCCGGACACCGTCACGGCGCCCGACTGCGTGCAGAACGGTGACGACCGCGTGCTGCTGTTCAGTCGCTCCGCGGAGGCGCGCGCCGAGCTGCGCTACCGCGTGCGCGCGACGTTGCCGGGCACCTACCGCGCCGGCAGCGTGCGGCTCGAGGCGATGTACGACCCGTCGTCGTTGACGGTGACCGCGGCCGGGGACGACCTGGTCGTCGACCCGTGAACGCGACGCGACCTCGCTGGCGCGCCCGCCTGCGCCGCTGGCTGGTGCGCGCGTTCGCCGCGGCGGTGCTGCTGCTGCTCGGCGAACGCGTGCTCGGCTGGTGTTGGCCGTATCCGCTCGCGCGGCTCGCCACGCTGCCGGTTTCGACCGTCGTCACGGCCGCCGACGGCGCGTGGCTGCGCGTCGTGCCGACGCCGGCGGGTGAACGCGTGCTGCCGCTGCGCTGGCAGGACCTGCCGCCGTTGACGCAGGCGGTCGTGCTGGCCGGCGAGGACGAGCGCTTCTTCGCCCATGCGGGCGTCGACGCGGCGGCGCTGCTGCGCGCCGCCACCGACAACCTCACCGCCGGGCGCGTCGTCTCGGGCGCCTCGACGTTGACGATGCAGGTGGTGCGGCTGGTCGAACCGCGACCGCGCACGCTGTGGTCGAAGTTCGTCGAGGTGCTGCGCGCGCGCCAGCTCGAACGCGCGCTCGACAAGCAGGCGATCGCGTCGGTGTGGCTGACGCAGGTGCCGATCGGCGGCACGCTGCGCGGGCTGGAAGCCGGCGCGCGAACGTGGTTCGGCCGGCCGCTCGCCGAACTCGACGTCGGCGAGGTCGCGGCGCTGGTCGCGATGGTGCCGGCACCGTCGCTGCGTTCGCCCGAGCGGCGGCCCGAGCTGCTGCGCCAGCGTCGCGACGCGCTGCTGGCGCGGCTCGCCGCGAACGGCCAGTTGTCGGCCGAACGCGCCGCCGCCGCCGCCGCGCGGGATCTCGGCATGACGCGCCACACGTTCCCGTGGTTCGCGCCGCATCTGTGCGACGCCT
>CAYMRG010000814.1:0-1904 GCA_964392555.1 uncultured candidatus Brocadiaceae bacterium | reverse complement strand
GCCGTAGAGCAGCAGGGTCTTGGCGAGCGGCTTCCAGACCGCGCGGTTGGTGGCGACGGCCTCGCGGATGCGCAGGGCGAACCACGGGCCGAACAGCAGCGGCAACCAGACGATGCCGATCAGGGCGCCGACGCCGCCGGGACCGCTGTTGGCGAGCCAGGCCGGCGCGCCGAACTTCTCGAGGGCGAAGCGGATCGTCGTGACGACCAGGGTGAGCGCAGCGGGAACGATGACGAGCGAGCGGGCCGTCGGGATGCGGGAGAACGTGGCCATGGGCAGGTGCGGGGGAGGGGGCGACCGCGGTCGGTTGACCGATCGGTCAAGGCGGGCACCATAGCCGACTTGACCTTTTGGTCAAGTGGCGCACGATGTTCTGCAACCTTGGCCTCCCACCCGACTTCCCGCACCCGCCCGACCGATCCGGTCGAACCCTGCGACACCCGCGAACGCATCCTCCGGGTCGCCGCCGAGGCGTGGCACGAGCGCAGCTTCGATGGCATCGGCACGGCCGAGATCTGCCGGCGCGCCGGGATCCACAAGGGCAGCTTCTTCCACTTCTTCCCCAGCAAGGACGACCTGCTGCTGGCCGTGCTCAACCGCTACGCCGAGCAGATCGGGCCGAGGCTGCGCGGCGGCCCGTTCGCCCGGGACGTGCCGCCGCTCGACCGCTTCGTCCGTCTGTTCGCGGTGCGGGCCGGCGAAGCGCGGGCCCAGCTCGCGAGCTGCGGCTGCATGAAGGGCTGTCCGATCGGCAACGTCGTGATCGAACTCGCGACGCGCAACCCAGCGGTCCAGCAAGCCGCGGCGAGGGTCTTCGACGAGATGCAGGCGGTGTTCCGCGAGGCGCTCGACGAGGCGCTGGCGCGCGGCGAGCTGCGGCCGACCACCGACACGCGGCTGGTCGCGGCGACCGTGCTGGCGTTCCTGCAGGGCATGGCCGTGCTCGGCAAGGCGTATGGGCAGGCCGACCGGCTCGAACCGGTGCTCGACCAACTGCTCGCGTTGCTGCGCAGCCACGCGGCCTGATGCTCGCAAAGCACCCGGCGTGACGGGACCATGGCGCGCGTGACAACGCGCCCGGCACCGTTCGTCCCCGCCCTCCTCGCACTCGCCGCCACCGCGGCCGCGCAACACGACCTCGCCGCCGGCAAGCCCGGCGATCCGATGTTCGTCGCGCCGGCCAGCAACGAAGCGAAGGACCAGCTCCCGTCGATCCAGGTCGCGCCCGGCCTGGTCGCCGACCTCGTCGCCGCGGAGCCGCAGCTCTGCAACGTCGTCGCGTTCTCGATCGACGGCAAGGGCCGCGTCTGGGTCGCCGAGACGTTTCGCATCGGCAAGGGCGTGTTCGACACGCGCAGCTACATGCAGTGGAAGGACGACGACCTCGCCTGCCTGACGGTCGCCGACCGGCTCGCGAAGTACCGCAAGCACATCGCCAAGGACCTGCCGCAGTACGACGCCTACGAGGAGCGCGTGCAGCTCCTCATCGACACCGATCGCGACGGCGTGTTCGACCGCTCGACGATCTACGCCGGCGACTTCCGCGCGCTCGAGGATGGCATCGGTTCGGGCGTGCTCGCGGTCGGCGACGACGTCTGGTTCACCAACATCCCGAAGCTGTGGCGCCTGCGCGACGGCGACGGCGACGGCGTCGCCGACCAGCGCACCGCGGTGCTCGACGGCTTCGGCGTGCACACGTCGCTGATCGGCCACGACCTGCACGGCCTGATCCTCGGCCCGGACCGGCGGCTCTACTTCTCGATCGGCGACCGCGGCTTCCACGTCCGGCAGGGCGAGCGCGTGCTCGACTACCCGCACGAAGGCGCGGTGCTGCGCTGCGAGCTCGACGGCAGCGACCTCGAGGTCGTGCACCGCGGCCTGCGCTATCCGCAGGAGCTGGCGTT
>CAYMRG010000813.1:0-1911 GCA_964392555.1 uncultured candidatus Brocadiaceae bacterium | reverse complement strand
GACGCGCGCGCCGCGAGGGGCCAGTCGGCAGATTCCCGGCACCGTCACCCCGTCGTCGTCGTTCGCTCGCGCCATCGTGCCCCCATCACCGGAACATCGCGGCCAACGCCACCGCCGCGAGCACCGCCAGAGCCGTCAGCGCGACCAGCAGGAAGCGGCGCGGTTGCCGGCGGTGGCCCGGCCCGGCGAACACCGGGGCGAAGTGGCCCGGCAGCGCGCGTTCGGCGGCGGCGAAGTCACCGCGCTGGATGTGGTGCACCGCCCGCCGCACCTGGCCGGGCAGTTGCTCCGCGACCTCGCCGCGCGTGAGGTCGGCGACGGTCGGCCCTTTGAACTCGCGCCGAAGTCGCACTTCGGGTGGCGGCTCGCTGCCGCCGCTCGGGCCGCTGACGCGTACCAGGCGTGGCCGCGACGACGCCGATGGCGAGGACGGTTCGGCGGACTCCGCCGCGCCTGGCTCCCGGTCGTCGCCTTCCCCCTGCATCACCCCGCTATCGGCAGGCGGAACGGAGCCGCTGGAGTGCCCGGACGGAACGTATGGTGACACCGGACCGGAATCGCGCTACCGTGCGCGGATCCTCGTGGCCGGATTCCGCCCCGGCTGGCTCCTCTTCGGTTTCGCATTCATGGACAGGGCTGTTCGCATCGCCGTCGTCGGCGTCGTCGACGAACGGCTGCTGGACGAGCTGCGCGACCTGCCGCTGCGTCCGGAGGTCCGCCGCTTCCGCAGCCTGTTCGGCGATGCCGAAGCCATCGCGAAGTCCCACCCGGACCTGCTGCTCGCGCAGCTCGCCGGGGAAACGGCCGAGGACGTCGGCGCCCTGCGCCTGCTGCGCCAGCTGTGGCCGAACGTCGCCGTGCTGCTCGTCACGACCGCCGACCGCGAGTTCAGCCAGGCGCCGCTCGCCGCCCGCATCGGCGCTGCGCTGTTCGTGCCGAACGCGAAACCCGGCCAGCTCGCCGCGGCGATCGAGCAGGCGCTGCACGGCGGCGACCGGCCGCCGGTCGAGACCTTCCTCGATCTCGCGCACGGCATCGCCGACGAGATCAACAACCCGTTGCTGTTCGCCTCGGGCTACCTGCAGCTGCTGCGCGCATCGCTCGACCCGGTCGCCGAACGCGACCGTCGCGACCAGGTCGACGCGGCGCTCGACGGTTTGGACCGCATCAGCGCATCGGTCGATCGCCTGCGGCTGGTCTCCGAAGCCACCAACGGCCCGCACCGCCGCGGCGACGTCGACCTCGCCGCGCTGCTGACCGAAGCGGTGCAGGCGCGCCCGGCGCGGGCGGCCGCGACGGCGACGCTGGCGATCGCGCCAGGTCCGCACGCCGTGCTCGGCGACGGCGCGCAGCTCGCCGCGGCAACCGCCGCCGTGGTCGGCTTCGCCGACGAGCTCGCGGCGATCGGCGCCCCGACGCACGTGCAACTCGATCCGTTGCCGGGCGCGCGGCGCCTGCGGCTCACCGCGGACACCTCAGCGCTGCGCGACTGGCAACTGCCGCTGACCTTCGAGCCCTACTACCCGAACCGCGCGCTGCGCGGCCACGGCCAGGGACTGTCGCTGTTCCTCGCGCAAACCGTCGTGCTCGGCCACAAGGGCCAGGCGACCGCCCGACGGCTGCCGGACGGCGCGCTGCAGATCGACTTCGTGCTGCCCGCCTGACGCGTGCGCCGGCCTGGTGAGCAGCGCCTGCTACCGAGTCGACGCCGCAGCGGGGCCGGATGCGTTGCCCCCGCGGCATACGGTCCCCGCGTTGCGGCGTCCCAGAGACCCCTGGTCAGGGTCGCCCGCAGGGCGAGCCGGACCAGAGTCGACGCCGCAGCGGGGCCGGATGCGTTGCCCCCCGCGGCGTATGGTCCCCGCGTTGCGGCGTCCCAGAGATCCCTGGTCAGGGTCGCCCGCAGGGCGA
>CAYMRG010000812.1:0-1913 GCA_964392555.1 uncultured candidatus Brocadiaceae bacterium | reverse complement strand
AGGCGACGAGCGCGAACTGCCCGTCGCGCAGCACGAGCATGCCCAGCGCGAAGACGAGCGGCGTCACCAGGGCCACCCGCAGCGCACGGTGCAGGATCGTACGGTCCGGATCGTGCAGGCGCGCGGCGAGCGCTGCAACGAGCGTCATCGCGGTAAGACGGTCATCGGGTCATGGCCGAGCCGGGATCGGGCGCGCGAAGCCGCGCGGGGAAGCGGATTATGCCGAAGCGGGAGCGCGCCCTGCCTCCCTGACGTGGCGACGGACCGGCGCTACCGCACCGGCCCGGCGGTGAGTTACCTCGCCGCCACCGCGGCGGTACCCTCGGCGCGTCCGTGGCACCTGGCATCGAGCGCCGACACCTGGCGCATGGCCGTATACGCATCGCGCGCCGGCGGCAATTGCGCCGCACCGTTGCGCAGGCACACGGTCACGCTGTCGCCAGGCTGCGCAGCCAGCGCACGATCGAAGGCCGCCTTGGCCTCCTGCGGCTGGCCGAGGCGCGCGGCGAGGAGGCCAATGGCCCGCAACGAGTCGGTATCGGCGGCGTCGCGGGCGACGGCCTCCTTGAAGGCGGTCAGCGCCGCCGGGGCGTCGTCGAGGTCGAGATTCACCTCGCCCAGGCGCCGCCAGAGGACGGCGTCGTTGGGGGCGAGCTGCACGGCCTTCCTGGCGGCGGCGAGCGCGTCGTCGTACTGGCGCAGGTAGACGTAGCCGGCGCGCAGCTGGTTCCACGCCGCGGCATTGTCGGGCTCCTTGCGCGTCCATTCCACGGCGTAGAGCACGAGCACGTTCCAGTTGCCGGCGTCGCGCAGTTCCTGGATCTTGGCCTGCAGTGCGGCCAGCTCCTTGCTGGAATCGGCCTTCGCGACCGGAGCCGCAGCCGCGGGCGCCGCGACCGGCGCGGCCGGGCGTGCGGCGGCATGCGGGGCAGCCTGCCGGGGCGGTTCGTCCTGTCCGGTGAGGTAGAACACCGTGGCCACCGCGGCGACCGCCAGGACCACGGCGGCGGCCACCGGGACCTGATAGCGGCGCCAGGTGGCGGCACGTCCGGCGTTCCGGCGCGCGGCGACGGGCTCGGCCTGGGGCGGCGGCGGCAACGGACGGGTCGCATCGAGGTCGCGATCGCGGTCCAGCAGCCGCAATGCGGTGCCGCGGGCGCGCACGTAGATGGCAGCCGCGGCGGCCTTGTCGCCGGCGGCCTGCGACATGGCGCGGTCCCACAGCGGCTGGTCCACGTGCCCCTGGGCGTACTCGCGCGACGCCTGCTGCGCGTAGCGGTCGATCTTCACGGGTGTCGCCGGCGCTTTGGGCAGCGGCCGGTCGAGGGGCCGCAGATCGATGGTGGCGTCGTCCCTGGCGGGGGGGGCAGGTGCTGCGATGGCCTGGTCGGCCAGGGTGAGCGTCAACGTGGAGGCCGGCGCCCCCGGTCCGGCGAGTGCGGGGGACACCGTGATGTCCTCCTCCGGCGGGGCGGCCGCCGCCGGGGCCGCATCGTCGATTTCGACGAGTTCCAGCTTCATGGGGGTTGGTTCGGTAGCCATGGTCGTGACGCTAGCAATTTCGGGACCACGCTTGTCGCCCCGTTCAACGGGCCGGCGACAGCCCGGGCAACGGCGGTGGCCGCGACTTCTCGCGCCATCCGGGGTGCCGCTGCCGCGCAGCGGCTGACCGGGGACGGCAGCGCGACCCGCGCCGGATTCCCGCCGGTCGTCCTGCCGCGACACCAGGCCGGCAGCGCCCGGTTATGCTCGGCGCCTGTCCCATGGTCATGGAGAGACGCATGATCGCCGTCCGGAAGGCGTCCGGGAGCCGCCCGCGCCCATGAGGAGCCTGCGCGCCAACCTGGTCGTGTTCGCCCTGCTCGCCACGCTGGTGCCGGCGGCGGTGCTGGCGGTGATGTCGTTCGTGAGCT
>CAYMRG010000811.1:0-1917 GCA_964392555.1 uncultured candidatus Brocadiaceae bacterium | reverse complement strand
CAGCACGTCGCGCGCGACCTTGCGCCAGGCCTTGCGGAACGGCAGGTAGCCGAGCAGGCGGAACGGCACCCACAGCGTGCGCAGCACCTCCCGCAGCAGCGTCAGCGCGACCTCGAGCGCGATCAGCACGGCCGGCTCCTCATGGCGTCGCCCGCCGCAGCGAGCGCCAGGCCAGCGCATAGAGGGCCGCCGTGGCCAGCAGCAGCCAGGCCGTGAAGCCGTGGCCGGCGAGCGGGTTGAACATCTCGCTGGCGGGCGTGTTGCCGGCGAGCAGCGGGCCATACCACTCGAAGTCGACGAGCCGGAACAGGCTGGCGACGCGGAACCGCTGCGTCAGGTAGATGCCGATCTGCACGATCGCCAAGGCACCGATCCACGCCGCGACGTGCGCCTGGACGCGGCAGACGACCGAGACCCAGGTCGTGGCGACGAGGAAGAACAACGCGAAGGAGGCCGCGTGCGTCGACGCGAGGAACAGCTCCCACTTCGGCAGGTCGAGGTCGATCAGGCGGCTCCAGAAGATCGCCGACGCGTTGACCAGGTAGATCGGCACGACCAGGCAGACCGCGCACGGCCACGTCTTCTGCCAGAGGATGCGGCCGCGCGAGACCGGCCGCGCGAGCAGGAACTCGAGGGTCTGGTTCTCGCGTTCGCGCGCGATCAGCCCGGTGCCGAACAGCACCGCGGCGGCGACGCAGACCAGGTTGGTGCTGCGGAAGAACAGCATCACCGCGCACCAGTTGAGGTAGGCGACGTCCTCGTCGCGGCCGCTGACGCCTTCGCCGATGCGCTTCAGCCAGTCGATGCCGATGCGCTGCAACAGCGTGGACCGCTGCAGGTCGGCGTAGATGTCGGGCCAGAGCAGGATAACCGGCACCGCCAGCAACTCGAGGATCACGAGGTAGGCGAGCGCCATCACCCGCACCTCGCGCCAGGTCTTGGCGGCGATCACGGGGTACCCCCGGAACCTTCCTCGAGCAGCAGCTGGTAGAGGTCCTCGAGCCGCGCGGTGCCGACCTCGACGCCGGTGATCGCGCCTGCGGGCGTCGCCCGCAGCCAGCGCAACGGGTCGTCGTCGGTCTCGACGACCAGCGTGCCGTCGGGCTCGCGCTGCAGTTCGCGCGCGCCGGTCGGCAGGGTGGCGGCGGGGGCGAGGCGGACCCGGGGCCGCCGGCGCAGCGCGGCGCGCGCCTGGGCCAGCCGTTCGGCCGCGACCATCCGACCGGCGAGCAGGAACTCGAGCCGGTCGGCGAGGGACTCGACCTCGCTGAGGTGGTGCGAGCTGAGCACGATCGTCTTGCCGGCGCGCTTCAGCGCCAGCAGCACGTCGCGCAGGAAGAAGCGAACGCTGGCGTCGAGGGCGCGGTCGGGTTCGTCGAGCAGGTAGAGGTCGACGTCGGGCACCAATGTCGCGACCAGCGCGAGCTTCTGCTTCATGCCGGCGCTGTAGGTGCGGACCTTCTTGCGCAACGGCAGCGCGAAGCCGTCGAGCAGCCGGGTCTCGAGCTCGCGCTGGCGCTGCGGGTAGAACGAGAACGCGAACGCCAGGAACTGCGCACCGGTCATCTGCTGGTAGACGCCGGTCTCGCCGGGCAGGTAGCAGGTGCGGCGGCGGATCGCCAGCGCGGCATGCGCCGGGTCGAGCCCGAGCACGCGCAGCTCCCCGCCGTCGCGCGGCACGAGGCCGACCAGCACGCGCAGCAGGGTCGACTTGCCCGCGCCGTTGGGCCCGACCAGGCCGAGCAGTTCGCCGGCGGCAACCTGCAGGTCGACCCCGCGCAACACTTCGACGTCGCCGAACGCGCGCCGCAGACCGCCGATCGCGACGACCGGGTTCACGCGACCTCCGCGAGGAAGTTGCGCAGCAACGCCGGCCCGGCCGGCGTGCGGAACGACTCCGGATGGAACTGCACACCG
>CAYMRG010000810.1:0-1926 GCA_964392555.1 uncultured candidatus Brocadiaceae bacterium | reverse complement strand
CCGGCGAACGCCGCGGCGCGCTCGGCCTCCGCGGCGGCGTCGGCGGCGTCGACGTCGACCACCCGCAGCGCCTTCGCCAGCGGTTCGAGCAGGGTCTGGAACTGTTCCTTCGTCATCGATGCGGTCATCGCGTCCTCACTTCGCAGCCGGTCGGAAGACCTGGACGACGGCCGGATTGCCTTCGAGGCGCGGGCCGCCGATCAGGTCGATGCAGTACGGGATCGCCGGGAACACCGCGTCGAGGCAGACGCGGATCGAGCCGGGCTTGCCGGGCAGCGTGACGACCAGCGTGCGATCGAGGATCGCCGCGGTCTGCCGCGACAGGATCGCGGTCGGCACGCCGGCGCGCAGCGACGCCGCGCGCATCTGTTCGCCGAAGCCCGGCAGCTCCTTGGTGCACGCCGTGCGGATCGCCTCCGGCGTCACGTCGCGCAGCGCGGGCCCGGTGCCGCCGGTCGTGCAGACGAGGCAGCAGCCGAGCCCGGCCAGTTCGCGCAGCGTCGCGACGATGCGGTCGTGCTCGTCGGCGATCACCCGCTTCTCGAACGTGCACGCGGTGGCGAGGTAGTCGCGCAGCGCGGCCTCGATCGCCGGGCCCGAGGCATCCTCGTAGACCCCCTGGCTGGCGCGGTCGCTGATCGTGACGATGCCGATCCGCGGCGTCATGACGCGGGCCCGCCGGCGGGCGGCGGCGCGGGCGGCTCGCCGACCAGCGGCGCCTCTTCCTGCGGCCGGTCCTCGCCGGCGGCGACCAGCCGCTTGATCTGGATGCGGAACTCGCCGCGTTCCTCGGGCTCGGCCGGGCGCCAGCGGCCCATGTGCCGCCGCCGTTCGATCGCCGCGCCCTGCATCATCACCGACGTGACGTGCTTGGCGGCCGGCGTGAACACGTGCACGCGCCCCTTGGGCCCGAGCACCACCACGGTGTTCTGGTCGACGTCCCAGAGGATCTGGTCGTCGTGCGCCTCGCCGGCGTCGGGGTAGGCGCGCGAGGTCGGCCGCTGGCCCGTCTCGCTGCGTTCGAGGCCGTGCTGCGTACGGCGGCCGGCGGAGCGCGTGCGCGCCTGCAGCTGCCGCGCGAGGTCCTGCAGCAGCGGCAGCACGAACGACTCCTCGTCGACCTCGCCGCCCTTGGCCGCACCGTCGCCGCGCTCCGCGCCGTCGCCGGCCTTCTGCGCCTCGGTCCGGATCTGCCCTTCGAGCCGCATCGCCTCGGTGTCGAGGCGGCGCTGGAACCGGCTGAGGATCTGCATCAGCGCCGGATCGGCGAGGTCCATCGGATCGACCGCGCCGACCGCATGCAGCCGCAGCCGCACGCGCCCTTCCAGCGTCGTGCCGCGCAGCAGCTGGAAGCTGAACGCGCACTTGCCGCCGGCGTCGAGCACCTTGAACAGGCCGGCGTCGACCTGGCCGAGGATCTTGAACACCGGCGAGTCGTTGCCGAACTCGGCGAGCTGCTGCGTGCGCAGCACGCGGCCGAGCGTGACGCGCGTCAGGATGATGTCGTCGCCGGCCAGCAGCCGGTCGATGTTCGGATCCTTGCGCTCGATGGCCATCGTCACGAAATCCGTGAACACCGGCTTGCCGGTCGAGCTGTAGCCGTCGAACACCTGGCGCGGCTCGAGCGGCCGGCAGCCTTCGGCGTGCGAGCTGCCGGCGAAGTACGAGTAGACGGCGCCCGGACGCAGCGCCCGTTCGTGTTCGCGGACCTCGCGGACGCGCGCGAGGATCTGTTCGACCGCGGTGCCGGCGGCGTGGCGGATGTCGTTGCCGCCGTCGAGCGGCACGCGCAGGTTCAGGTCGAGGTAGCGCGGCATCGCCAGCGGGTCGACGCCTTCGATCCGCAGCAGCGACTGCGCCATGTCGGCCAGCGCGCGCACGGCGAACATCGCCGAATGGCTGGAATCGCGGCGCGGCCGGCCGTCG
>CAYMRG010000809.1:0-1934 GCA_964392555.1 uncultured candidatus Brocadiaceae bacterium | reverse complement strand
GGCCGCACCAGCAGCACGCGCTTCTTCTCCTGCAGCGCCCAGCGTTCGGCCGTGTCGGCGTCGAAAGCGATCTGGCCGATCGCCGCGCCGGGCGACACGTTGAGGCCCTTGGCCAGCAGCTTGCCGGCGGCCTGCGCGGCGCGCACGGCCTTGCCGTCGAGCTGGGGATGGAGGAAGTAGTCGACGTGCTCGGGCGTGACGCGCTGCACCGCCTCCGCCTGCGAGATGCGCTTCTGCTTCGCCAGCTCGACGGCGATCCGCACCGCGGCCTGCGCCGTGCGCTTGGCGTCGCGCGTCTGCAGCATCCACAGCACGCCGCGCTCGACCGTGAATTCGACGTCCTGGACGTCGCGATAGTGCTTCTCGAGCTGCTGGCAGTAGCCGCGGAACTGGCGCCAGAGCTTCGGCTGCCAGCTCGCCATCTGCTGGATCGGCGCGGTCGTCCGCGTGCCGGAGACTACGTCCTCGCCCTGCGCGCCGACCAGGAAGTCGCCTTCGATATCGTCTTCGCCGGTCGTGACGTTGCGGGTCGTCGCGACGCCGGTCGCGGAGTCCTCGCCGAGGTTGCCGAACACCATCGCGACGAGGTTGACCGCGGTGCCGAGGTCGTGCGGGATGCCGGCCGCCTTGCGGTAGTCGACGGCGCGCTTGCCCTGCCACGAGCGGAACACCGCCTCGACCGCCAGCCGCAGCTGGCGGCGCGGGTCGCTCGGGAACGGCTTGCCGGTGTGCCGCTCGACCGCCTCGCGGAAGCGCTGCACGAGCGCGCGGAAGTCCTCGGCCAGCAGCCCCTGGTCGCTGGCGACGCCGCGCTGGCGGCGCTGCTGCGCGAGCAGCTTGTCGAACGCTTCGTCGGGCACGCCGAGCACGACGCGGCCGAACATCTGCACGAGCCGGCGGTAGGCGTCGTAGGCGAACCGTTCGTCGCCGGTCGTGCTGGCCAGGTGGGCCGCGACTGCATCGGTCATGCCGATGTTCAGCACCGTGTCCATCATGCCGGGCATCGAGAACTTCGCGCCCGAGCGGCACGAGACCAGCAGCGGCGCCGCGGCATCGCCGAAGCGCTTGCCGGTGGTGCGCTCGAGCTTCGTCAATGCAGCTTCGACCTCCTGCCAGACGCCATCGGGCCAGCGGCCATCGGCCGCCAGGAACGCCTTGCACGTCGCGGTCGTGATGACGAAGCCCGGCGGCACCGGCAGCCCGAGCGACGTCATCTCGGCGAGGTTGGCGCCCTTGCCGCCGAGCAGGTCGCGCACCGCCTCGCGTGAGCCGAGCGCGCGCGCGACCTTGGCGAACTCCGTGAAGTGGTAGACGCTCGGCGTTCTTCCGACGGCGCGCGGGCTGCGGGGTGCGCTGGCAGGTGACCGACGAGCTGCGGTGGTGGCCATGGGTTCCTTCGCGGGGTTCCGACGCGGGGTCGATGGCTATCGGAACCTTCCGGCACCGGTTGCCCCATCCGCAACTGGGCGGTCGCCGGGCACGCCGATGGGCCAGCGGCCTATGCCGAGATGCCCCGGCCGGCTACGCACTTCGTTCCGGGGCCGTGCGTGCGTCGCGGCCGACGTTCGCCTACTGTCCGGCGAGAAGCCATGGAAGCGACGTCTCCGCGGTTCGGCACTCTCGGCCGGTTGCACCGGCTCCTGCGGTCCAACTGGATCACCTCGTTGGGCGCGGCCCTGATGACCCTCGCGGTCTTCGGCGCGGTGACCTTCGTCCTCATGCACACGATGGGCGGCGCCTGGGCCGGCCCGTACACGGGCATCATGCTGACGCTGGTCGCGCCAGCGGTGTTCCTGCTCGGCCTGCTGCTCGTCCCCGCTGGCCTGCTGATCTACCGCCGGCAGCTCAATGCGCGCCTGGCCGCGCTCAGCGACCGGCCGCTCTACCTGGCGCGCGCGGTCGTCGTACTGACGGCGATCAACTTCGCCGCGGTC
>CAYMRG010000808.1:0-1938 GCA_964392555.1 uncultured candidatus Brocadiaceae bacterium | reverse complement strand
ACCGGTCGCGGCGCCGGTCGCGCCGCAAGATGTCCCGGAGCGCGACCACGCGGCCGCAACGTGGCACGACGAGCCGGTCGCCGCTCCGGCCGGCAGGTGGGCGCCGACCAACGCCGATGCGGACGAGCCCGCGGCCGAGCGCGACGACGTCGCGACGCCGCGCGGCGACGTCGACCCGTTGCCCCGCCGCGAACGCGGGCGGCGCGGTCGCCGCGGCCGCGGCCGTGGGCGCGACGAGCGCGGCGAGCGCACCGAACACCTCGACCGCAGCGATCGCGGCGAACGCGAACGACCCGCCGACCGCGGCGAACGCGAGGGGCGCGACGACCGCGCACCGCGCAGCCCGGCGGTCGCACCGCGCAGCGTGGCGCTGCTCGTCGACGTCGCGGCACTCGCCGCGGAAGCGCGCGACTACGGCGGTGAGCTGGCGCTGCAGCGGCTGCGGCAGGAGCTGGCGGGCGGGCGCATCGTGACGCGTGCGATCGCCGTACTCCCCCAGCGCCGCCCGACGCCCGCGGGCTTCCAGGCCGTGGTCGTCGATCGTCCGGACGGCGACGACCTGGCCGCGGCCGCCTTCGCGCTGGCCGAGGTCGCGGATGGTGTGGCGCTGGCGCCGCCGACCGACGCCATGCGGCGACTCGCCGAGCTGCTCGCCGAGGCCGGCCACACGGTCGAACTGGCCGGATTCGGCCCGGCGAACGACGCCGACCGAACGTGGCGCCGGCTCGGCCGCGAATGCCTGTTCGTGCCGTGACTTCGGCCGCTGCGGGCAAACGCCGCGGCAACCGCCCCTGCGATTCCACGACCTCCGTCTCACCCAGCGACCCTGTGCGATCCGCCTTGCCAGGGGCAGCCGATGGAACGGTATAGTCAGCCCAGCTCTGCCCACATGCGCTTCCGGCTCGCCATCTCCTGCCTGCTGCCCGCGAGTCTGGCGTTCGCCCAGAACGCCGCCGGCGGCCGCACGACCATCGACGTCTACGCGCCGAGCACGAGCCGCGAGCTGTTCTCGGCCTGCGACGGCGACAGCGACGACCGGCTCGACGTGTTCGAGGCGAGCGATGCGCTCGAGACCCTGCACGGGCCGACCGACGCGAAGGGCTTCGCGGCGATCGACACCAACCGCGACGGCTTCGTCACGTGGCCGGAGTTCGACGCGCTGTTCCGCCAGGCGATCCAGCATGGCAACACGTTCCGCGTCCAGACCTGCCGGCAGTTCGTCCAGGCGTCGCCCGAACTGGCGACCGCACGCGACCAGACGCCGCTGCAGAAGTTCATCCAGCTGATCGACAAGAACCGCAACGGCGCGCTGGACAGCGACGAGATCGAGCAGTTCGTGCAGCACGCGGACCTGCCACCGGCTTTAAGCAACTCGCTGCGCACGTAGGACCTCGACCGGTCCGGCCGACTCGAAGCCGCCGAGCTCGCGCCGTGGTTCGAACACCTGCGCGGCATGCTGCCGCTGCTCGGCGCGGCGCCGCCGCCCCCGCCCGGCGTCGGCGACCCGGGCCGCCTGCCGGCGCCGTGGCTCGACATCGACCGCAACGGCGACAACAAGATCGATGTCGAAGAGCTGTCGCGGTCGCTGCTGCGCATCGACCCGTCGCTCGCGCGCTGGGCCGCCCGCCTGCTGCAGGCGCGCGACACCGACAAGGACGGCAAGCTGGGCGCCAGCGAACTGCCGATCGCGCCGACCCACGTCCCCGCCGGCGACGCCGCCCTCGGCAATCCCGCGACGTCGCGTTGGCAGAAGCCGAAGAACGCGGTAGCCGACGCGCCGCAGCGTTGAACCGCCTGCAGCCTCAGGGGCTGAACCGCCTGCAACCTCAGCGCGTCCTGCGGCCGCAACCCAAGGTTGCGCGGCGCTACGCGCCGCCAGAAGGGGCCGCAGGCGCGCTGCAGTCTCCAGGGGCGACTACTACTCCCGCTCGCCAACGG
>CAYMRG010000807.1:0-1944 GCA_964392555.1 uncultured candidatus Brocadiaceae bacterium | reverse complement strand
GCCACCGGCCAGCGAACGGCGCACCGACGCCGCCGGCACGGCGACCACCCTGGCGCTGGCGCTCGGACGCCAGCCGATCGTCGTGCGCAGGCCGGGCTTCGCGCCGTGGTCGGGCACGGTCGACGTGGCGCCCGGCGCGACCCCGGTGCACGTCGTGCTGCACCGCAGCGGTCGCATCACCGGCCGGGTCGTCGGCGACCACGGCCTGCCGTTGCCCGGCGCTACGGTCGTGCTGCGCGGTGCGGATCCGTTGGCGAGCAGCGATGCGACGACCGCGGTCGACGGCGCCTTCGTGTTCGAGTGCGTGGCGCCCGGCGCCAGCGACCTCGCCGCGCGCGCGGCGGGCCATCTCGCGACCGTGACCCACGTCGTGGCCGGTGGCGACGACCTCGACCGCGAGCTGCGCCTGACGCCGGCGCGGCAACTGCACGGCCGCATCCTCGGCGTCGCCGCGGCCGCCACGGTGCGCGCCACCTGGCCGCCGTCCGCGCTGCAGGTCGACGACCTGCGCGCTGCGGTGACCGCGGGCGAGTTCGCGTTCGCCGATGCCCCGCCGGGGCACCCCAGGCTACGAATCCGCCTCGACGGCGAGCCGCTGTGGCGCAGCGTCGACGCACAGGCCACCTGGGCCGGCGACGAGCTCACGATCACCCTGCCGCCCGACTTCGCCGCCACCGCGTCGCTCGGCGGCACGCTGCGCTGCGCCGATGGCGCGCCGCTCGCGGCGGCGCGCCTGTTCGTCTGCCGCGACAGCGTCGAATGGGCCGAGATCGGCCGTAGCGACGCCGCCGGCGCGTTCCGGCTCGGGCCGCTGCCGCCGGCCGACTACGACCTGTTCGCCGAGACCACGTCGCCGGAGCTGCCGACCGTGCCGGTCGGCCGCTTCCGCCTCGCCGCCGGCGAACAGCGCACCATCGAGCACACCGCCGACGCGACCGGCATCGTCGACCTCCAGCTCGCGCGCCGCGACGGCGAATCGATCGGCGACGTCGTCGTCACGTTTGTCGGCACGGCCATCGAACGTCGCTTCGCGGTCGCCAGCAGCGCCGAGGTCCACCAGGTGCTGCTGCCGGGCGACTACCTCGTCCACGCGATGGGCAGCCGGTTCGTCTGGCACGAAGCCGAGCCCGTGCACGTGCGCGCCGGCGAGCACACGACACTGCGGCTCACCCTCGAGCCGGGTTCGCGCTGCACGATCGCCCTGGCGGGGCTGCCGGCCGCGAGCGGCGAGGTGCGCCACTTCGACCTGGTCGATCCGCAGGGCACCGTGCGGACGTTCACGCTGGCGCCCGACGCGCCGCTCCGGCTGTCGGCGGTGCTGGCCAGCGGCCGCTACCTGCTCCGGCACGTCGACGCCGCGGGCCGCGCCTGGCGAGCCGAATGCGAGGCTCCCGACGACGCCACGCTCGCGCCGCTGGTCGTGCAGATGCGGCCGGAGTGACCGCTCAGGCGAACTCGTAGTCGACCCGCCGGATGCGTCCGCGCCAGTACGGCCGCCATCCGTCCGGCAGCACCCAGCCAACCTCCCCCGCCAGCGGAATGCGCAGGCCGTGCCGTTCGGCGTGGTCCCAGAAGCGACCGAGCCACGGCGTGGGTTCGAGCCGGTCGCCGACGGTGCGACCGCGCGCCGCCGCGCGCACCGTGTCGATGTCGCCGCGGTCGTCGACGCGGAAGTCGAGCGCCGCGTGGATCGCGCCGCAGTGCAACTCGGCGCGCGCCCAGCGCGAGTCGATCGGCGACCAGTGCACGGCTCCGCCCGGCAGCAGGAACGTCGGATACCACACCGCCTCGGCGAGGAAGCGCATCAGTTCGCCTTCGCCGAACGCGCCCGCGCCCGCCTGCCGCGCCAGCGGCAGCAGCCCGGCGAAGTTCGCGCGCAGCAGCCCTTCGCCGGCGACGAATGCGTCGTGCACGTGCACCGGCAGCCCCGGCACGGCGCGGATC
>CAYMRG010000806.1:0-1944 GCA_964392555.1 uncultured candidatus Brocadiaceae bacterium | reverse complement strand
GCCACCGGCGTCACCGACGGCAGCGGCTGCTTCCGCATCGGCCGCGTGCCGCGCTGCACCAACTACGGCGTCCGCGCCCGGATCCCGGGACGAAGCCATTCGGTCGCCTGGAGCAACGCGCCGGATCAGCCGGTCCGCCTGCGCGTCGGCGACGGCGCGACGGTGCGCGGCGTCCTGCGCAACGCCGACGCGCAACCGGTGGCCGGCACCGAGGTCCGCTGCTGCCCGGTGGGCCCATCGACCTGGAACAGCGACGTCGTCGCGACCACCGATGCGCAGGGCGCCTTCGCGCTGGACGGCGTCTCGTTCGGCGCGGTCAACGTCCTGGCCGCGGTGCCCGGCGAAGGACTCTACGGCGCACACTGCAGGATCACCGGCGATCGCGAGATCACCCTGGTACACGTCGTCGAACGCACTACCAGGCTGACGATCCAGGTCGCGGGCGGCATGGTCCCCGGGCTGCGGTTCCATCTCGAAGCACCCGAGCCCACGATGGTGCCGCAACCCTGGCTGCACCCGCGACCGGACGCCGACGGCCAGGCCCGGATCGAACACCTCGTCGACCGCCGGTACCGCGTCACCGCGTCGGCGCCCGGCGTGGTCTTCGAACCGAGATCGCACGTGGTCGAGCCGGGCAAGGACGCGAACGAGGTCACGTTCCGCGTGCTGCCGGCCGGGGCCAGCCCGCCGACGCTGCGCGCCGTCGTGCGCGATCCGACCGGACGCCCGGTCGTCGGCGCCCGGTTCACGCTGCAGCGCCCGTTGCCAGGCAGCCAGGGCAGCGAGGGCGTCAGTGGCGTGGGCGGCAAGCTCGCGATCGTCGCGCCGGTCGAACCCGGCGAAGAAGTGCACATCCGCTCGGCGGACGACCTCTGGGTCACCGATCAGGCCCCGAGACACAGCGCCTTCCTCAGCGAGTGGAACCTCTACCGGTGCGTGTTCGCCCCCGACACCGAGCTGGTCGTGCCCGTGGTGCGCGCCAGCACGGTCCAGGGGCTGATCCTGCGCGCCGATGGGTCGCCCGCTGCCTTCACGAACGTCATGCTGGTGGGCGAACGGAACCAGTTCTTCGCCATGGCGGTGACCGACTACGCCGGTCGGTTCACGTTGCCACGGCTGCATGCGGTCGACGCCCCGCTGCGACTCACCGTCGCGGGGGAAGACGGCACGGGGCTCGGTGAACCGTTCGCGTTCGCCACCCTCGGTGCGACGGTGACCGCTCCCGAGCTTCGGCTCGCGGCGCCGGCCATCGTCACCGGCGTGGTGCGCGACCCGCAGGGCCACCCCTTGCCGGGGGTGCACGTCCAATTGACGGGCTGGGTGGAAACCCGCAAGGCGCCGACCACCCAGATGGCCACGGTCACCGACCGCGAGGGCCGCTACGTCTGCCTGGGTGTGGCGGCCGGCACCGTGAAGGTGGATGCGCTCGTGGCCGTGCGGTACGACCAGGTCGCCGGGACCCACGACCCCATCGAAGTCGCGGCCGGCGGCAGCTACACGATCGATCTGACGGCACGCCTGCCCTGAAGGCCGGCGCGGTCGATCACGTGCTGCAGCAGCCCGGCGCGCAGCCGCAGCCACCCGGCTTGGTCGCCGTGATCGCGGCCGATGCGACGTAGTTCTCGGCGCCGCTGCCGGGGAACCAGTCGCGGATGAAGGTCGCGCTCTCGGGCCGGACGTCGACGTCGATCTGCGTGAAGCCCGCGTCGCGCAGCATGCGTTCGAGATCGCTGACCAGCGCCGCGCCCGAGACGCAGCCGGCGAGCGCGTCGAGGCGCGCGCGCAGGTCGTCGGGCAACGGCGCGATCGCGACCGTGTCCGAGATCGCGAGGCGACCGCCCGGCGCGAGCACGCGGAAGGCTTCGCGGAAGACGCGCTCCTTCTGCGGCGACAGGTTGATGACGCAGTTCGACAGGATCACGTCGACCTCGCCGTCGGCGACCG
>CAYMRG010000805.1:0-1963 GCA_964392555.1 uncultured candidatus Brocadiaceae bacterium | reverse complement strand
CCTCGCCGATGCTCGCGGTCATCTCCTCGACGGCGGCCGCGACCGTGCGGAACGTCGCCGCCGTGGTCTCGGTGTTGGCGCTGACGCTGGCGATGTTGGCGCTCAGCTCCTCGGCGGCGGCGGCGACCTGCGCCGCGTGCTGGCCGGTGCGCGCGGCGCCTTCGCTCAGCGCGCTGGCGGTGGCGTCGAGCTCGGTCGCCGCGCCGAGCACGCTCTGCGCGCGCTCGCCGATGCCGACGACCAGCGTCTGCACCTGGCCGAGGAAGCGGTTGATGAACGAGCCGAGCTGGCCGAGTTCGTCCTGCCGCTGGTCGTCGAGGCGGATGCGCAGATCGCCCTCGCCCTTCTGCAGCGTTTCGATCGCCTGGTTGATCGGCTTGGCGACCGTGCGGCGCATCAGGTAGACGAGGATGCCGAGACCGATGACGCCGCAGCCGATGCCCCAGCCGGCGATCGCGAACGCCGCCGCGCGCGCTTCGGCGCGGACCGGGCCGAGCGGAGTGCGGACCTCGAACGCGCCGTGCACGTCACCGGCCTGCCAGTTCTCCATGCGGAAGCCGAGCGGGTCCTTGCCGTCGCCGGTCTTGGACGTCGCCGGGTCACCGTGGCAGAGCATGCAGCCCTCGGACAGCGTGATCGCGTGCTGGTAGACCAGCGTGTCGTTGGCCTCGTCGATGCGGTACATCGTGTCGTCGCCACCGCGCTCGACCTGGGCCGTCAGATCCGCCAGCAGCTTGCTGCGGAACTCGCCGGCCTTCGGGTCCTTCTTCGGGTCGTAGTCGGGGTTGCGCGCGTCGTGGGCGGTGATCGTCAGGTCGAGGCCGGCACCCTTGGCCGCGCCGGTCGCGGCCGCGATGCCCGCGACGATCGGGATCGCCTTGAACGCCGCCGTGTCGCGGTAGGCTTCGTGGTTGCCCTTCATCCGCTCCCGCGCCTCATCGAGCAGCTTGTCGAGGTCGATCGCCTTGTCACGGTGCATGGCGGTCAGGTGGTCCCGGGCCGCCATCGCCGCCTGGACGACCGCGTCCGCCTGGTGGACCGATTCCTCGATCGCGACGTTCTGCAGGCCGCGCACGACCAGGACGCCGCTCACGAGCAGCACGAACCCGAGCACACCCGCCGAGCAGGCCACCAACTTCGTCTGGATCCGCATTTCGATTCTCCGCTCCCCCCCGGATTTCAATCACCGCCGTCGCAATGCCGACGGCGGGCGCCAAGTGCCACGGCTATCGTCCGCCCCCCCCTTCGGACCTGAGCCGGGCGCGGCCGGAACCCCGTCGGGAAGGGCCTGCTGCGACCGTCGCATTCCGCGACAAGCGTGGCGGAGAGACGCCCGGCATCGCCCGCGGATCGATGCGGGACTGGCCACCGTGCCGGTGGCCGCGAGGGCGGAAAAAGGCGCGGACGCCCGCGATCAGCCGAGATCGCCGCTGCCGCTGCCGCGGCGGGCCAGCATCTCGCGCGCCAGCGCCTTGCGCAGCGACGCCTCGGCCTTGAGGAACTCCTCGCTGAGCCGATCGAGACCGGCCATCTTCTCGCGCGCCTTCTGCTCGGCCGCCTTGACGCGGGCGACGTCGATCTCGTGCGCGTATTCGCCGGCCTCGCAGACCAGAGTCAGCACGTTGTGCTGCATCTGCGCGAACCCGTCGCTGGCGAACAGCGACACGTGCTTGCCGTCGGCCTCGACGACCTCGACCCGCCCGGCCTGCGCCAGCGCCGTCATCATCGGCGCGTGGTGCGGGAGCACGCCATAGCTGCCGTCGACGCCGTCGAACGTCACGCTGCGGACCTTGCGGTCGACGATCGTGCGGTCGGGGGTGACGATCCGGAGGTGCAGGTCGGCCATGGCGATCAGGGTTCGGGGCGCGGTTCTCGTGCGGAGTCGGACGGGGCGCGGGTCACTGCTTGCCGCGCGCGACGGCTTCCTCGATCGAGCCGACCATGTAGAAGGCCGTCTCCGGCA
>CAYMRG010000804.1:0-1966 GCA_964392555.1 uncultured candidatus Brocadiaceae bacterium | reverse complement strand
TTCGGACCGGCGCTGCCCTACAACCCGGGAGATCTGGCCGAGGTGCTCGAGATCGAGGTCCAGGCCGGCAGTTCGCTGGTCGGCCGCCCGCTGAAGGCGGCGGGCTTCCCGCGCGGCTGCGTGGTGGCCGCGATCACGCGCGAGGACGGCGCGGTGTTGATCCCGCGCGGCGACGACGAGCTGCGCGCGCAGGACCAGCTCGTGCTGTTCGCGCTCAACCACGTCATCGACGACGTGCTCGGCCTGGCCGGGATCGTCCGCGAGTGAGCGGGGCGCCGCTGCGGCACCGATCGGCGGATCAGTCGACCGGCTTCAGCACCGAGATGTCGTCGGGCCGGTACTTCGGCGCCTTGTCGACCGGGTGCTTCTCCGGCTGCGCGAGCAGCTCCCGCACGCGGTCGACGCCGGCGAACACGTAGTAGCTCGGGCCGTCGGCCGAGGTCCCGTCACTGAGCGTCGCGCGCCCGGCGATCAGGCCGACGAACTGCCAGCCGGCGCCGGAGCGGAGCAGCAGCGTGCTGCCGGCCGGCAGGGCCACGCCCGGATCGACCAGCAGGTCGCCGGCGACACCGCCGTCGCGCGCGAGGCGCACCGCGACTTCGCGCACGGCGGTGCCGTCCGGCGTCCACATCGCGAGCAGGTCGGCGTCGTCCGGCAGCGTGTGGTCATAGGCGCGGATGGCCTGCGTCCGGAGGTCGATCTCGGCGCGCGTGAAGGCGCTGCCGGTGGCCGTGAGCTGGCCGTCCTCGACCAGCGGCGTCGGGCCGAGGAAGTAGTGCACGCGGCACGGCCCTTCGCTGGCCGAGCGGCCGAGCAGCAGCACGCCGAATTCGGTGGTCGCAGCGAGCTCGATGCCGCCGGTCGTCTCGACCAGGGCGACCGGGCGCGAGCGGTCGACGAAGCGCTCGCCCGAGAAGAACCACTCGGCGCAGCTCGACAGCAGCGGGAGGGGCAGCAGGGCGATCCAGACGCGGCGCATGCCGGGAGCGTACGGTGGACGCGTCGCGGCGGCCAGCGTCGGCAGGCCGCCGGGACGACTTCGCGGTCAATCCGCCGCGAGGCGTTCGCGCAACCGGGCAAGGCGCAGGCGCAGCACCAGCAGCACCGCGACGGCGACCGAGAACAGGCCGACGACCAGACCCCACCAGAGGCCGGCGGGGCCGCGCTGGCAATCGAACGCCAGCCAGGCGCCGAGCGGCAGGCCGATCAGCCAGAAGCCGACCGCGTTTGCCAGCAGCGGCGAGCGCGTGTCGCCGAGGCCGCGCAGGCAGCCGATCGCGACCACCTGCAGGCCGTCGCCGATCTGGAACACGCCGGCGATCGGGATCAGCGACGCGCCGACCGCGACGACGGCGGGATGTTCGCTGAGCGCGGCGGCGAGTGCGTGCGGCAGCGTCAGGAAGGCCAGCATGAACCCGGCCATCACGGTGCCACCGATCTGCAGCGCCGCGGCGGCGGCGCGGCGAGCGGCCGGCAGGTCGCGGCGACCGACCGCCCAGCCGACGCGCACGGAGGCTGCGATGCCGACGCCGAGCGGCACCATGAAGCTCAGCGAGGCGAGCTGCAGCGCGATCTGGTGACCGCCGAGGCCCGGGCCGATGCCGTCGTTGCCGCGCTCGGCATCGAGTCGACCGATCAGGAACGCGGTCGTCGCGAACACGCCCATCTCGAGCACGAACTGCCCGCCGATCGGTGCGCCGAGCCGCAGCAGGCGCAGCAGCGGACCGCGCGCGGCAGCCGCCCGGCGGACCGCGGGCGCGGCGAGCGCGCGCAGGTGCGGCCACAGCTCGCGTCGGCCGAACCACAGCAGGCCGGCGAGCATCAACCACCGGCACGCGACCGTCGCCCACGCCGCGCCGGCGGCGCCGAGCGCCGGCAGGCCGAACGCGCCGAAGATCAGCAGCCGGTCGAGGACGAGGTTCAGAGCGTTGCCGGCGGCGATCGTCACGACCTGCGGCGCGAGCCG
>CAYMRG010000803.1:0-1969 GCA_964392555.1 uncultured candidatus Brocadiaceae bacterium | reverse complement strand
CGACGCGCTGCGGCTGCGGCTGGTCGCGGCGCGGCCGCTGACCGCGCGCGACGGCAAGCTCGCCGCGGCGCAGCTCGCGCACATGCTGCGCATCGACGACGACCTCGCGCCGTTCCACGCGATGTGCAGGCAGGAGCCGCGGCTGCGCTGGGCGGCGAAGCGCGGCGCCGGGCGCCTGCTGCGGTCGGCGACGGTGTTCGAGGACCTGATGAAGCTGCTGTTCACGACCAACACGACCTGGTCGGGAACGGTGGCGATGACGCGCAACCTGGTGCAGGCGCTCGGCACGCCCGCGCCGAGCGGCGAACGCGCATTCCCGACGCCGCAGCAGTGCGTGCGCGAGCCGGCCTTCTACCGCGACGTCGTGCGCACCGGCTACCGCGCGCAGGCGGCGCACGACCTCGCCGCCGCGTTCGCCACCGGTGCGCTCGGTGACGCCGACTTCCTGGCGCCGCAGCCCGCCGACGGCCTGTGGCGCAAACTGCTCGCGCTGCGCGGCTTCGGCCCCTACGCGGCCGGCCAGGCAATGCGGCTGTGCGGCCACTATGAGCAGCTCGCGCTCGACAGCTGGTGCCGCGCGCGCCTCAAGGAACTCGCCGGCACGCGCCGCCCACCGAGCGACAAGGCGGTGGCGAAACGCTATGCGCCGTTCGCGCCGTTCCAGGGGCTTGCGCTGTGGTTGGACCTGACTGCGGATTGGCACCGCTGAGCGAGCGAACGCGGGCTCGACCCCGGCCGTCAGCCGCTCGAGGCGACCAGGAACGCCAGATACAGCGCGACCCCGAACGCCACTTCGGCCAGTGCCACCCACAGCACGCAGGCGAGCACGGCGAGATGCGGGCGGAAGCCGCGCACCGCCGCTTCGCCGACCGCCAATAGCCCGGCCGCGATGGATCCTGCGGCGGCGAACGGCACGCAGGCCTCCCAGCACCACGGCAGGACCAACCAGGCGACGACCGCGCCCACCACGCACGCCTCCCCGGTCCAGAGCGGCCGCGAACGCAGCGCCAGGATCGCCAGGATCATCGCCCCAGGTGCCAGGCAGACCAGGATCATGGCCGCGATCAGCAGCAGCCCGGCGGCGACCGACGAGCCGACGAACTCGGCCGCAGCACGCGTCAGGGCCAGCGGATCGGGCACCACCAGCCAGGCGAGCACGGCCAGCAGTCCGGCCACCGCCGCACCGCGCGCCAGCGCACCGATCACGGCGCAACCCGCAGCGTGCCGAGCCGGTAGGTGGCCCACACCGCGCCGGCACGGCGGACGCCGAACCACACCGGCAGCTCGCCGCCGGCCACGTCGTCGGGCAACCGCACGAACGTGCAGTGCGCGACCAGCCCGGGCGCTTCGCTCTCGCCGGCACCGACGGTGCCGTAGGCGAGCGCTTCGCGGCGCTCGGCGATCGCCGGCACGCGCGTGCTGGCGAACTCCTCGGCGCCGCCGATGCGGAACGTCAGCTCGACGGGCCCCGACAGCGGCTGGCCGACGCGGCAGTAGACGGTGATCGGCACGACGGCCCCGGGCAACACCGCAGCATCGGGCAACCGCGTGGCCGCGAGCTGCAGCGGGCCGAGCGCGAAGTCGCGGCAGCTCTGCACCGCGCTGTCCGGTCCGAGCGTCACGGCGGCGTGCGCCGCCGCGCGCGGCAGCACGACGTGCTGCGGCTGGTCGCCCGGTGGCACGACGAACGACGCGACGACGCGCTGGTCCTTGCCGAGCGCGGCGAGCGCGTCGGTGGCGACGATCGCCCCGCGGTGGGCGAACCAGGCATCGAACAGCACGTTCGCCAGCGGGTCGAGGCGCACGGCCGCCGCGGCGTCCTGCCGGACGACCGCGAAGGCCGCCTGGTCGACCGACGTGCGCCGGACGTAGGCGACGCGCGCGCCGTCGCCCGCCAGCGACCGGACGACGGCCTGCCCGTCGGCGAGCGCGGCGACGTCGGCCACCAGGTCGAGGCGTTCGTCGCGGA
>CAYMRG010000802.1:0-1974 GCA_964392555.1 uncultured candidatus Brocadiaceae bacterium | reverse complement strand
GCACGGCCGGCGGCCTCGATCGCGATCGTGCATGAGACGCAGAAAGGGTCGAGCAGCCGTTCGCCCGGGCGGTGACCGCTGGCGAGCACCAGGGCGGGGGCCGGGTCTTCGCGCAGGGGCGCCGTGGCGCCGGCGAGCCGGTAGCCGCGGCGGTGCAGCGGCGTGGCCGTCGCGTCGACCGAGATCGTGCAGACGTCGCGGTGGAACCGGACGTGGACGCGCGCGACCTCGGCGTCGTCGCCGGCGTTCGTCGGCGGCGGGCCGCCGAGCGTCGCCGCGATCGCCGCGAGCGTGCGCTCGACGATCGCGTCGGTGTGGAACACCCGCGAGGCCCGCGCCGTCGCGCGAACGTCCAGCGGCACGTCGCGCCGCAGCCATTGCGGCCACGGCACCGCCGCGGCCTTGCGCTGCAGCTCGCCGAGCGCGCGGCACGGGAAGGCGGCGATGCGCAGCAACACGTGGCTGGCGCTGCCGAGCCACAGGCAGGCGCGCATCACGCCAGCAAGGTCCGCCGCGAACGCCACGCCGCCGGCCAGCGATCGGCCGGGAAGGCCGAGCGTCGACAGCTCGTCGGCGAGCAGCGGCTCGAGTCCGGGCTGGCAGCTGGCGAACGCCTCGAACCGGCCGCGCAGCGGTTCAGCGGCCACTGCGCAGCTCGCGGACGACGGCCAGCATCTCGTCGATGGTCGGCAGCTTGTGGCGCAGCTTGCCGCGGCGTTCGCCCTGCGCGAGCTCCCAGGCGTCGAGCCGCTGCCAGTCGTCCCAGCCGACCGCGAACACGCGCCGTTCCCGCAGCAGGTCGGCGACGTCGCCGCCGTCACCGCGCAGCAGCGCGCCTTGCTCGCGGTCCTGCTTCATCGCTTCGACGGTCGCCTTCGCGTCGAGGCTGTTGGTGCCGATCAGGCCGGTCGGCCCGCGTTTGCACCAGCCGGCGACGTAGTGCCCCGGCCGCACGGCGCCGCCGGCCGCCTCGAGCACGCGGCCGTCGCGGTTGGGCACGATGCCCTTCTTGTCGTCGAACGGCACGCCGGGCACCGGCACGCCGCGGTAGCCGATCGCCTTGAACAGCAGGTCGACCGGCAGGTCCTCGGTGGTGCCGGTCGACTTCGGACGCGGCGTGCCGTCGGCGTCGGCGACCAGTTGCATGTGGCCGATCCGCACCGTCCGCAACCTGCCGCCCGCGCCGAGCAGTTCGGTCGGCGCGACCAGGAAGCGGCAGACCAGGCGTCGTTCGGCGCCGGTCGGGCCGGCGGCGGCCCGCTGCTGCAGGAACTCGACGTTGCGCTGCTGGCTGCGCGCCCCTTCCTTCGCCAGCCACGCCTCGCTGAGTGGATCGAGGCGGCTGTCGGCGGCGCCGACAACCACGTCGACCCCGGGCAGCGCCGCGATCTCCTCGATCTCCTTCGGCGAGAACGCAGCCTGCGCCGGCCCGCGGCGCCCGAGCAGCACGACCTCGCGCACCTTGCTCGTCCTCAGCACGGTGAGCGCGTGGTCGGCGATGTCGGTCTTCGCCAGCTCGTCGGGCGAACTCAGCAGCACGCGGGCGACGTCCATCGCGACGTTGCCGTTGCCGACCAGCGCGACGCGGGTCGCGTTGGCGAGGTCGAAGGCGTGGGTGCGGTGGTCGGGGTGGGCGTTGTACCAGCCGACGAAGTCGGTCGCCGAGTAGACGCCGCGCAGATCCTCGCCGGCGACGCCGAGCTTCTGGTCGCTCTCGCAGCCGAAGGCGTAGACGATCTGGTGGTAGCGCTGCACGAGGTCCGCGACCTGCAGATCGCGGCCGAGCATCACGTTGCCGAAGAACCGGAAGCCCGGCTGGGCCGCGATCTTCTCGTAGATCTTGACGACGCTCTTGATCTTCTGGTGGTCGGGCGCGACGCCGCCGCGGACCAGTCCGTACGGCACCGGCAGGCGGTCGAACATGTCGATCCGGACCGGGACGCCGGACTTGCCCAGGGCCTCGGCGGTGTAGAA
>CAYMRG010000801.1:0-1995 GCA_964392555.1 uncultured candidatus Brocadiaceae bacterium | reverse complement strand
CCCAGAAGGATTAAACACAGAGAACACAGAGACCACAGAGAAGAAGCAAACCAGAGACGGAGCCAGAAGCAGACAGAGCCAGAAACAGAAAGAGAAGGAACAGGAAGAGAAGAGGCTGAGTGCGAGGAGATAGAGGGAGCGGCGGTAGGGGCCGCGCTCAGAAGCGCAGTGTCTCGATCGTCGCCGTCGTCGCCGTGGCGTCCTGACCGCCGAACAGTATGAGCGTGTGGTCGGGCAGCAGCGCGGCGGCGAGGCCGGCGCGCGGCGCGGTCAGCGCGGGCTGCGTGGACCAGCCGTTGGTCGTCGGGTTGAAGACCTCGACGTCGGCGATCGACGTCGGCGCGAGCAGCGTGCCCTGGGCGCCGCCGCAGACCGCGACGCGGCCATCGGCGAGCACGGTCGCCGAGTGCAGCGCGCGCGCGCTGGCCATGTTCGCGGTGGCCCAGGAGTTGGTCGCCGGGTTGTAGAGCTCGGCGCCGTTGATCGGCGCGGCGCTGGTCGCTCCCAGCAGGCTCGGCAGGTTGATGCCGCCGGTGAACAGGATGCGGCCGTCGTTGAGGCGCACCTGGTTGTATTGGTGGCCGGCGCGCGCCTGGCTCATGTTCGGGCCGTTGCTCCAGGTGTTGGTCGCCGGGTTCCAGCGCTGCACGGCGGTCGTGCTCGCGGCCGAGATCGGCACGCCGAACAGGACGCCGACCTGCACGCCGCCGGAGACCATGACCTGGTTGTTGGGCAGCAGCGTCAACGCCGGGCCGAGCCGCGCGCCGCCGATCGCCGGGCCGCTGGTCCAGGTGTTGGTGGTCGGGTCGTAGATCTCGACCGTCGCCAGTGTGTTGGCGAGCGCGGTGACGACGTCGGGCTGCAGCGTCGACGTGCCGCCGGCGACCATGACGCGGCCGTCGGCGAGCCGGCAGGCGGCGTGCAGGATGCGCGGCGTGGCCATCGACGCGGCCGGCGCGAAGCTGTTGGTCGCCGGGTCGTAGAGTTCGCAGGCGTTGATCACCGCGCCCGAGGCGTCGGCGCCGCCGATCAGCAGCGTCTTGCCGTTCGTCAGCTCGACCGCGAGGTGCAGCGCGCGCGCGACGCCCATCGTCGGCCCGGCGGTCACCTGCATGTGGCGGAAGTCCCAGACCTCGCTGCTCGCGAGCCCGGTGGCCGCGGTCAGCGTGCCGGTGCCGCCGCCGGCGACCACGACGTCGCCCGCGCCGGCGTTGTTGTTGCGATCCATCCAGCTCGCCGCGAACGCGCGCGCGGCCAGCTGGGCCGCCGGCGCGAGGATGCCGGTGTCCTGCAGGCCGATCTGCGTGACGATGTCGTTGCTGATCTGGCCGAGGAAGGTCGGCCCGCTGAACGGCAGCATCGCGACCTGCCAGTGCAGCACCGTGCCGCTGACCGCCGGGTTGTTCGGCACGGCAAGCGAATAGCCGGCCGTTCCGGTCGGGCTCGTGATGCCGAATGACAGCACGCCGAGCAGGTCGGTGCCCACCTGCAGGCTGCGCGTGTCCACGCCGTCGAGCAGGATCAGCGGCGTCGGTCCCGCATTCGACGAGACGATGTACAGCGCGATGCCGTTGGCCGGGGCGTTGGTGACACCGAGGTCCAGCGACGATCCGATGCGGCCGGAAGTCAGCTTGTCGTAGTTGAAGTCGTTCTGGGCCAGCACCGGGGCGGCCAGGAGGAGCGTCGTTGCGATGCGGAGGGACATGTGGCGTTGCTCGGGAGACGGACGAGGACGGGGGGGGGCCGGGCCCGACAATCCTAGCCGAACATCCGCCCCCTGGCGGGTGTGCCCTACGGGACACCGGGGCCTCAAGTGTGGCGGCGGGTGTCCGAGAATGAGACGGAGGAACGCGCGCCATGGCCGACACCCCGATCGAGAGCGCCCGCCCCGTGGGCGGGATGGGCAAGCCGTTCGCGCGCCATCCCGACCTGTCGCAGGCGCCCGCGACGGCGACGGATGCCGATGGCCGGGCCGTGCGCGACGACTCCGTCGAG
>CAYMRG010000800.1:0-1999 GCA_964392555.1 uncultured candidatus Brocadiaceae bacterium | reverse complement strand
ACCCGTCGCGCAGAGCCTTCGAGAGGATCCTCTCGAAGGCTCTGCGCGACGGGTCAACGCGGCCGGTCCGGGCGATCGCCGCGTTCGGGCCGCCGGCCGACGCCTGGGCGGCTTCGCAGCGGCAGCTTGCTCCACGCCTCCTGCAGCGAGGCATCGCCGAGCCGCTGCAGCAGGTCCTCGACCAGTTGGGCGCGATCGGGCGGCAACGCGCGCTCCAGACCGCCGGCGGCCAGGAGATCGACCAGCGCGCGCGCTTCGGCGACCGCCGCCTCGCGCCGATCGGTCATCGCCAGCAGCACGGCGAGCGCCGTGCGCGCACCGACCATCGGCATCACGTCGTCCTCGCGGCCACGCAGCGCGGGTTCGAGCGCCAGCGCGGCGCGCAGTTCGCTTTCGGCGTGCGCCAGCGCCGTGGCGCGCGCCGCCGGCTCGGCTTCCGCGCGCAGCGCGCGCTGCACCAGCACCGCACCGAGCGCCGCGCCGCTGCGCAACCGCAGGTCCTGGTACTCGCGCACCTCCGGCTGCCGGTCGAGCAACCGCTGGGCGAGCGCCGCGGCCTCCTCGAACGCCGGCGACTCGTCGCTGCGGATCCGGAACCGCGCCCCGCCGAGCAGCGCCTCGCAGAGTTCGAGCGCGTACTGGTCGTTCGCCGGGTACTTCGCGACCAGGTCGCGCAGGATGCCGAGGCCGGCCGCGAGATCGGCTTCGCGGCGTTCGCGGTCGGCGCGATCGCCGCGCTCCCGCCCGCGCACCCACGGCCGCCCGGCGAGCACCAGACAACGGGCCTGCAGGGTGCGGAAGCCCGGGTTGTCCGGCTCTTCGGCGAGCAGCCCGTCGGTCAGCTTGCGGGCGAGTTCCAGCTCGCGCTCGGCCGCCTCGCGTTGGCGCTCGCGCTCGTCCTCGGCCGGCGGCCGCGGCAGGCCATCGGGCGGGCGCACCGCGCCATCGGGCCGCGGGCCGCGGACCGGCGGCCGGGCCATGCGCACCTCGGGCGCCCGCGCCAGCTGGAAGTGCACGACGGCGAGGTCGTAGCGGCACGGCTTGCTGTCGCGCTGCGGCGACGCCTCCAGCACGCGCTGCGCCGCGCGGAAGTGCGCCACCGCGGCCTGCGGTGAACCACCGCGCCGCTGCTCGAGCAAGCCGTAGTCGAGGTGGGCGGCGGCCACTTCGCGCGCCACGTCGCGGCCGGAGATCTGCTGCAGGCGGGCCAGGGCCTGGTCGTAGGCGGCGGCAGCTTCGTCGAGGTCACCGAGCCGGGCGTGGATCGTGCCGACACGGCGGTAGGCGCGCGCCGCCTCGACCCGCAGCGACTGGTTGTCACCGTTGGCGGCAGCGAACTGGTCGTAGAACTTCAGCATCGCCTGCAGCAGCTCGGCATCGTGCGGCTGCACCACCGTGCGCGCGACCACCGCCGCCTCGCCGGTGTCGGGATCCTCCTCGAACGCCAGGATCGGGTCGCGGCCGACCACCCCATCGAACAGTTCGGCGAACGCCGAGAGGGCGACGCGCAGCGTGTTCTCGGCGCGTTCGGACTCCAGGCCGGCGACCCGCGTCGCCTCGCGCTGCTCGCTCAGCGCCGCGCCGGTGACGCCATAGGCGACCCAGCCGACGACCGCCGCGCCGCACACCGCGAGCAGCGTCGACGCCGCGAGGGCAGCGAGCACGCGGTTGCGCCGGCACCAGCGGACCACCAGCCGCGCGCGCGACTGCCGGCGGGCCGCGATCGGCCGATCCTCGAGGAACGCCTGCAGGTCGCTCGCCAGCGCCCCCGCGTCGGCGTAGCGGTCGTTCGGGTCGCGCGCGATCGCCCGTTCGACGACGACCGCGAGGTCGTCGGGCACGTCGGCGCAGGCGCGGCGGATCGACTCGGGGCGCTGCGTGCGGATCCGTTCGATCAGTTCGCTGCGCGTCGGCGCCGCGAACGCCGGTCGCAGCACCAGCAGCTCGTAGAGCGTGACGCCGAGCGCGTAGACCTCGCTGCGCGCGTCGTACTGGCCCG
>CAYMRG010000799.1:0-2017 GCA_964392555.1 uncultured candidatus Brocadiaceae bacterium | reverse complement strand
CTGTGTTCTCTGTGTTCTCTGTGTTTATTTCCTTCTGCTTCTTCCGGAAAAGAAGCCAGAAAAATTAAACACAGAGAACACAGAGACCACAGAGAAGAACAGAAGAGAGAAGAGGCAGAAAAGAAGAGACAGAAAGGAAGAGAAGAGAGAAGAAGGTGGGGAGGCGGAGGACGGGGACTGCGCAACGTGTGCGCAGCGGTTGCGCAGGTGGTCGGGTCGGGTGCGTGGGGGAGCGCTGCGGTACGGCTGTTGATTGCGTCGTGCGTCCAAGACCAGGAGCAAGACGTGAAGATGAAATCGACGATCGGAGCGGTGGTGTTGGGTGTGCTCGCGTTCGCGGCACCCGGTTTGGCGCAGCAGCGCGGCAACGGCGCGTGCGGGGTCGATTGCCCGCTGGCGACCGCGTGTGGCGGTTCGGTGGCGGCGCCGGTGGCTTCGACCAAGGAGCCGGCGACGGCGCGCGACCGGTTGACCGCGCGGCTGCAGGAAGCGTTGGCCAGCGAATACCGCGCGCGTGACTTCTACCGCGCGGCAGACGAGCGCTTCGGCTTGCGGCGCTATCGCAACGTCGCTGCGGCGGAACAGCACCACGTCGATGCGTTGACGGCCTTGCTGATCGCGCGCGGTGCCACGCCGGTGACCGAGATCGCGGACCAACTTGCGGTGGCGGCGACGATCGCGGCGACCGACGCCAAGGCCGCAGCGGTGGAGCGCGCGCAGGTCGCCGCCTACGAGGCGTTGCTGGCCGCGGTCGAAGCGCCGCAGGAGCGCGCGGTGCTGGAGCGGATCCAGAGTGCGAACTTCCGCCACCTGCAGGCTGCGACCTCGGGCGGGGGCGGCCATGGCCGGCGCGCCGGCAACGCGAATCGCCGCGGGCAGACCGTAGACTCGTGTGGGCCATGCGCGCTCGGATGCCCCTCCTCCCGACGCTGCTGACGGGTGCCGCGATCGCGGCGCTGGTCGGCTGGCAGTGGATCGACCTGCAGCAGCGCCGCGCCCGCGACTTCGCCTCGCACCGACAGTTCGCCGAAGCGCTCGGGAACGCGGTCGATGGGCTCGCGGTGCGCGAATTCCGCGGCGGGCTCTACGAGCCGAAGGCGCTCGGTGAGTCGCTCGAGGACAGCCGCGCGCGGTTCGGGCTCGTCTACGTCGCCCTGGTGGCGGAGCCGTCGCGTGGCGCCGAACGCCTGGAACTCGCGCACGCGGGCGCGCTGCCCGCGGTCGTCGCACCGGAGCTGTGGCTCGAGCGACCGTTCGTCCCGCTCCAGCCGCTGGGGCGTGGTCCACGCCGGGGCGCCGTTCGCGAAGGGGTGCCCGTGCCGGCTGGCGCGCTCGCCCTGCAGGTCGTGCTCGACGGCACGCAGCTCACGGCGCACCTCGCGGCCGACGTGCAGCGCATGGTCGTGGCGAGTGCGGCGCTGGCGACGCTGTGCGTGGTCGCGGCGGTGGCGTTGGGCGCGCGAGCGCGCCGCGCCGCGCTGCGGTCGGCACTGGCGGCGAGCCAGGAACGCACGGCCGGGCTCGAGACGCTGCGACGACTTGGCGCGGGCCTGGTCCACGAGACCAAGAACCCGCTCGGTGTCGTGCGCGGCTTCGCCGAACGGCTCGCGGCCGGCCAGCTCGCGCCGAGCGAAGCGCGCGAGGCCGCGCGCGCGATCGTCGACGAGACCGACCGCACGGTCGCGCGGCTCGACGAGTTCCTGCTGCTGAGCAGGCCGGCGAAGCTGCGGCGCGAACCGGTCGCGGTGGCCGAGCTGTTCGCGCAGCTCGCGACGCTGCTGCAGGGCGATGTCGCGGCTGCCGGCGCGCGGCTGGTCGTGCGCACCGAGCGGGCGACGATCGACGCGGATCGCGACCAGCTGCGGCGGCTGCTGCTGAACCTGCTGCTCAACGCGACGCAGGCCGGCGCCGGGCGCGGCGTGACGATCGAGCTGTTCTGCGAGCGGACGCCGGGCGGCGTCGCGCTCGGCGTCGCCGACGACGGGCCCGGCGTGCCCGCCGACCTGCAGGAGACGCT
>CAYMRG010000798.1:0-2019 GCA_964392555.1 uncultured candidatus Brocadiaceae bacterium | reverse complement strand
GATGGCAGGTCGTGCGCTTGCCGAGCGCGCAGTCGGTGCCGAGCACGGCGATCCGCGGCGCGCGGACCGTGCGGATCGCGCCGCTCCAGAAGTGCAGTTCGCGGCGCGGTCGCGGCCGCCGCACGTCGATCAGCTGCACGCCGCGGCGCGCCGCCGCCGCGACGAACGCCGGGTCGTCGGCGAGGAACTCGTGCAACCCGTTGACGATGTCGAAGCCGTGTTCGACGGCGGCGAGCAGCGTCGCACGCATCGCCGGCGGCAGCACGCCGCCCGGCGTGGCGATGCCGACGACGAGGCAGTCGGGCCGCCGCGGCAGACCGCGCAGCAGCGCGTCGACGTCGGCGAACGTCGGGATGCCGCGCACGCGGCCGTCGAGCAGCTCGCCCGCGTCGCGGCCGGCACCCTCGCGGTCGACCAGCGCCACGATCTCGAAGCGGCTCGGGCCGCGGACGAGGCCGTGCGCGGTCTTGGCATTCACGGTCTGGAACCAGCCGTCGGTGAGCACCGCCGCGGTCTTGCGCATCCGTGGGACGATACGGAGCGCGCGGCGAATGTTCGACCGCTCCCTGGCCACCGCCGCGGTGCGAGGTGACACTGCGCCGCGACCTCCCGCCGCGCCACCGCCCATGCCCGAAGCGCTCACCCGCCGGACCTTCCTGCGCCAGTCGGTCGCCGCCGGCTCGGCCGCGGCGCTCGGCCCACTATCCGCCTGTTCGGCCCACGCGGCGATCGCCGCCACCGAACCGTTCGACCTGCTGCTGTGTTCTGGCACGCTGGTCGACGGCTCCGGCGCGCCGCGCCGCGTCGCCGACGTCGGCATCCGCGGCGACCGCGTGGTCGCGATCGGCGCCCTCGCCGGCGCGCGGACGACACGCCGCATCGACGCGACCGGCCTGGTCGTCGCCCCCGGCTTCGTCGATGCCCATGCGCACACCGACCTGCGCCGCCACCCGACCGCACGCAGCAAGCTGCACCAGGGCGTCACGCTCGACGTCACCGGCCCCGACGGCGGCTCGCCGTTCCCCGAAGCCGCGGACGCCGAGAACGAACGCGCCTGCCCGGACTTCGCGAGCTGGGCCGCGCAGCACGGGCCGATCGCGATGGACATCGGCGCCTACGTCGGCCACGGCACGGTCCGCGAACGCGTGCTCGGCCCGGTCGGCCGCGCCGCCGACGCCGCGGAGCTGCGCGCGATGCAGGACCTCGTCGCCGCGGCGTTCGAGCAGGGCGCGCTCGGGCTGTCGTCGGGGCTCGAGTACTTCCCGGGCAACATGGCGCCGACCGCGGAGCTGGTCGCGCTGTGCGAGGTCGCCGCGCGCTTCGACCGGCCCTACGTCACCCACATCCGCAACGAGGACGATCGCCTGCTCGAAGCCATCGACGAGGCGCTGGCGATCGCGCGTACGTCCGGAGCCCCGCTGCTGATCTCGCACCTCAAGGTCGGCGGCAAGCCGAACTGGCCCAAGCTCGAGCCGCTGCTCGAACGGATCGACACCGCCCGCCAGACCGGCCTCGAGGTGCGCTGCGACGCGTATCCGTACGAGGCGTGGTCGACAGGCCTCGCGACCAACTTCCCCGGCTGGAGCAAGGAAGGCGGCCAGTTCGTCGCGCGCCTGCAGGATCCCGCCGAACGCGCACGGATGCGCGCCGAGACCGAGGCCAACGTCGCCGCGAACGGCGGCTGGGACACGCTGATGCTCGGCGGCGGCCTCGCGACCGCCGACCGCGACCTGCTCGGCAAGCGCCTCGACGCGATCGCCGCCGAGCGCGGCCTGGAGCCGTTCGATGTCGCCTGCGACCTGCTGACGCGCGGCAGCGTGTCGATCCTCGGCTTCGGCATCTCGACCGCCGCGATGGACCGCATCCTCACCGAACCGTGGTGCCTGATCGCGTCCGACGGCGGCGCGGTGCCCGCGACCGGCCGCACCGGCCATCCGCGCTCGTTCGGCGCCTTCCCGCGCGCCTACCGCCGCTACGTCGTCGAGCAGCGCACGCTGACGCTGGAGGCGTTCGTGCACA
>CAYMRG010000797.1:0-2020 GCA_964392555.1 uncultured candidatus Brocadiaceae bacterium | reverse complement strand
CGGTGACCAGACGCCGCCGCGTCGCGAACGCGCGGTCGCGCGGCAGATCGGCGAGCGTCTGCTTCAGCGGCACGGTGTCGGGCAGGTAGCGGGTGACCAGCGTCGATTCGGCGACCAGGCCCCAGCGCCGCCGTTCGGACCAGGCCAGCGCCGGCGTGCACGGCAGGTCGAGCGCGGCGACCGCGCGCAGGTTGTCGTGTTCGCGGGCCGCGCGGCTGCGGCGGGCGAAGGTCTGCAGCAGCGCGAGGCCGCGGTTGCGGTAGGTCTTGGTGACGCGCGCCTCACCGCCGTCGATCGTCAGCACGACGCGCGTGCCGGGCTCGTCCTTGAGCACGCGCGTCGTCGTCGGAGCTGGCTGCGGACCGGGCACGGCCCCAAGCCTACGCCGCGGCGCCGCCAGGGCTACGGCTTGTGCATCCAGCGGTCGACCAGCGGCATCAGCCAGCCGAACCAGCGCGCTCGAAGCCGTTCGTAGTTGGCGCCGAGGTACTGGCCCCACGCGGTCCATTTCGCGTAGTCGGTGGCCCACTGCTGCAGCTCGACGCGGGCCTGGTCGGCGAGCCCCGGTTCGTCGGCGATCATCTTGCGGAAGTGCGCGCCGCCGTCGCGGACGGCCCGCCGGCAGTGTTCGCGGTCGGCGATGACGCGCAGCCCGAACAGCGCGAACAGGTTCTGGTGGTCGCAGTAGACGCGCTTGCCTTCCTGCTTCGGCGTCGTGCGGTGGCTGTGGATCACCGCCGCGTCGGGCACGAACGCGATCGTGCCGCCGCTCTCGATCACGCGCTTGCCGAACGTGATGTCCTCGCCGAACCGGCGCCAGCCGAACTTGTGCCGCTCCCAGCTCGTGCGCCGCACGCTGCTGGCGACGTTGTCGAACGCCGACAGCCGCAGCCGCTGCCACGGATCGAGGTCGGCCCAGGTCTTGCCCTCGGGCAGGCGCTGCAGCGCCAGCGAGCTGCGGTCACCCATCCAGCCTTCGATGCGCTGGCGCAGGATCGGGTTGCAGTCGGGCCGCGGGATCTGGCGGCACCACGCGGCGTCGACGCGCGGGTCGCCGTAGGCGGCCAGCAGCGACGGCAGCCAGCGCGCGTCGGCCGGCGTCGCATCCTGCGTCAGCAGCACGACGACGTCGCCGCTGGTCTCGCCGATGCCGAGGTCGCGCGTCGCGCCGTGGTTGAACTCGCTCTGCGCGATCGTGCGCACGCGGAAGCCGTGCCGTTCGAGCACCTGCTGCGTGCCGTCGCGCGAGCCGCTGTCGACCGCGACCTTCTCGAGCCGGTCGGCGCCGGGCTGCGCGTCGACGGCCGCCAGCACCTCCTCGAGCAGCGGGCCGGCGTTCCAGGTGGGGATGACGAGGCTGGCTCTCATCGGCGTGCGCGGGCGGCGATCAGCTCGCCGTAGAGTTGCTGCAGACGCGCGACGTTGTCGGCGATCGTCGGCGGTTTCGGTGGCACGATCGCGAGTTCGCGCGCGGGGTCCGCGGCGATGCGGTCGAGCAGCGCGGCGAGCGCGCCGGCGTCGCCGGCGGGGAACAGCATGCCGCTGCGGCCGGGCACGACGATCTCGGTGATGCCGCCGAGGTCCGACGCGATCACCGGCACGCCGGCCTGCAGCGCCTCGAGCACCGCGAATGGCGTGTTCTCGTACCACAGCGACGGCACGACCAGCACGTCGAGGCCGGCGAGCACCTTGCCGAGCGCGGGTGGCGGGAACGGCCCGTGGAAGGTCGCGCGCGGGTCGGCGATGCCGTCGACCAGCGCCTCGGAGAAGCCGGGCTGCGAGTCGCGGCTGCCGTGGACGTGCAGGCGCAGGTTCGGCGCCGCGGCCTTGCCGAGCGCCTCGAGCAGCACGTGCACGCCCTTGTGGCGCGAGATCGAGCCGATGTAGCCGACGTCGACGAACGGCCGCCCGGGCGCGGGCTTGCGCGGCGGCATGTCGACGAAACGATCCGGCGACAGGCCGTAGGCGAGGTGTTCGAGCTTGCCGTCGGGCACGCCGTGGCGGCGGTAGACGCCGGCGA
>CAYMRG010000796.1:0-2027 GCA_964392555.1 uncultured candidatus Brocadiaceae bacterium | reverse complement strand
ATTGGCGGCCGCCTACGCGGCCGCGCAGAGCCTTCGAGAGAATTCTCTCTCAGGCTCTGAGGCCGGCGGCCGGGCCCGATCCGCTCGGCCCGACCGTTCCGCCTGCGCGGCTCATCTTGCGCCGCGCGTGTCTCACGCCAGCACGCGGTCGACGTGGCCCTTGACGGTGCGCAGGTCGGCGTTGCCCGTGAAGCGATCGACCTCCTTGCCGTCGCGGAAGAAGATGCAGGTCGGCACGCTCATGATGCCGAGGCTCGCCGCGGTGTCCTGGGCGTTGTCGATGTCGATCTTGTAGACCTGCATGCGACCCTGGTACTCGCCGGCGACCTTGTCGATGGTGGGCGCCAGCGCCTTGCACGGCTGGCACCAGCTGGCCGAGAAGTCGATGAGCACCGGGACCTTGGCGGACTGCAGGGTGCTCTGGAAGTTGGCGTCGGTGAGTTCGGTGACCATGGCTTCGATGGGTGGTTCGGCGCGCCGGGAAGGCCCGCGGCCGGCCTCGTATTTTGACCATCGACGATGGCCGTGCAAGTGTCGGCCTCAAGTGCCGCCCTCGCGCGTGTCGATCCATGCGACAACGGCGCGATCACGGCATGAAGTTCGTCTCGATTTCGATGGTGAAGAACGAGGAGTACTGGATCTGGTACGCCCTCACGTCGGTCGCGCCGCACGTCGACGAGATCCTGGTCTTCGACAACCACTCGCAGGATCGGACGGTCGAGATCGTGCGCAGCATGCGCCACCTCGCCGACAAGGTGACGTTGTTCGAGGGCTTCGGCGGTGACGACGAGCAGACCAACCGCGAGGCGATGCTCGAGGAGGCGCGGCGGCGCGGCGCGACGCACGTCCTGACGCTGGACGGCGACGAGGTCTACGGCGACGAGGTCCTGTCGTTCTGCCGGCGGCTGCTCGAAGTGCACGAGCACTTCCCGGCCCTCAACGACCCGCCGCGCAACCACGGCCGGCCGTTGGACAACGTGCCGACCGACGGCTGCCTGGTGAAGAACATCGGGCTGCGGCCGATCTGCCCGGGATTCGCCGGTCCCGGCACCTGCCGGCCCGCGGACTACCTGCAGCCCGACACCGAACACTCGGCCTACAACTACCTGGTCCGCATCACGTCGCTTGCCAACCTGCGCGGCAATGGCCTCGGCTGGGGTCAGCACGGTTTCCTCGAGACCGACGACCTCTACATCCAGTCGTCGCCGCACACGCTGTGGCTGCCCGGTCTGTGGTTCCTCCACTTCTCGCTCCATCCGCGTTCCAGCATGCGTCGCGCGGGGATCGGCAACTGGACGCGACCGGTGCAGGACCACGGCAGCGTGCCGATCCACGCGCACGTCAACTGGCCGGCCGCGCTGCTGCGACCCGACGGGCCCGGCAACCCGACGCTGGAGGCGTGGGGTGTCAGCGAGCCGCTGCCGGGCCGCGAGCGCGTTCGGCTCGCGGACCTGGCGCAGGTGTCACCGGCGGTCGTGGCCTGATCGCGGGTCGCGACGGCTCAGGACCTCGCCGCGAGCCTTGGCCAGCCGCTCGGTCCTGATCTACTACTCCCGCGTTTCCTCGCGCGGCGAGCGGATTCGCCGTCGGCGAGCGGGAGTAGTAGTCGCCCCTGGAGACGGCAGCGCGCCAGCGGCCTCTTCTGGTGGCGCGTAGCGCCGCGCAACCTTTGGTTGCGGCCGCAGGACGCGCTGAGAGGCCGGATCAAGATTCTCTCTCGGCCTCAGCTGATGGCGTCGCGGTTCATTGCCGCGAGCAGGCGATCGGTCGGGATGCCGTTCTGCGCGGCGACGTCCTCGATGGTGTCGTGCGGATTGAAGCCGCAGTTGCGGCAGCCGCCGAGGTGGAAGTCGCGCATCAGCACCATGCCGAGCGCGGGATCCGCGGTCAGGGCCTCGAGCATGGTGGTCTGGCCGGTGAATTTGTGGCTGTCGGACTTGGTCTGGGGGTGGTTGGTCATCTGGGCCTCCGTGGTCATTCGGCGTTGAGGATGCTGACGCGCTGCGCGACCTTGCCGGCGATGTCGG
>CAYMRG010000795.1:0-2041 GCA_964392555.1 uncultured candidatus Brocadiaceae bacterium | reverse complement strand
CAGCGCGGGGGCGAAGGTCAGCTGGTAGCCGTGGTAGCTGCCGTTGGTGGTGTGCAGGTCGACGAACAGGTGCGGGTCGAGCTCGGCGAACAATGCCAGCAGCGCCTGTGTCTCCGGCGCTTCGGCCTTGACGAAGTCGCGGTTCAGGTCGAGGCCCTGGCCGTTGGCGCGCTCGCCGCAGAGCGGCGGCCCGTTCTGTCCCGGCCGGTTCGCCTTGCCGAGCGCCTCGTTGCCGTCGACGTTGTAGATCGGCAGGAACCAGGGCTCGACGGCCGCCAGCAGGTCGTCGTGCTCGCCGTTCGCGAACTCGCGCAGCAGCACCTGCAGCGCTTCCTTGCCCTCGACCTCGCCGGCGTGGATGTTGCCGATCACCAGCGCCCGCAGCCGCGGATGCGCGCCGGGCGGGGCCGCGACGTGCACGAGCCGGATCGGGCGACCCTTCGGGCTCGCGCCGACCGTGCGCACCGTCACGCGGTCACCGTGCGGCAGTTCGTGCAGCGCTTCAAGGCCTCGGGGCGCGTCAGCGGCGCGACGAGACGTTGGGCGGGCAGGGTCATCGCGAGCGCGGCGAACGGGAGCGACCGGAGCATGGTGAAGTCCTACGCCCGCGGCGGCCGAGCCGCCAGTCCCGTCTCGCCCGGCGGTCGCGACGGGATAGCATCTCGGTCGTGTCCAGCCCGCAGGCGTCGTCTCCCTCGGTGCCCCACGTGGTGATCCTCGGGGCCGGCTTCGCCGGCCTCGGCGTGGCGCGCGAGCTGCGCTCGGCGCCGGTTCGCATCACCATCGTCGACCGGCGCAACCACCACCTGTTCCAGCCGCTGCTCTACCAGGTCGCGACCGCGGCGCTGGCGCCGACCGACATCGCATACCCGATCCGTTCGGTGCTGCGCTCGCAGCGGAACGCGCGGACGATCCTGGCCCGCGTCACCGGTATCGATCCGGTGGCGCGCACCGTGCAGCTGCTCGACGGCGAGCTGCAGTACGACTACCTCGTGGTCGCGACCGGCGCGACGCACAGCTTCTTCGGCCACGACGAGTGGGAGGCCTGGGCGCCCGGGCTGAAGACGATCGAGGACGCGCTCGAGGTGCGCCGCCGCGTGCTGTCCGCATTCGAGGCGGCCGAACGGCTCGCCGATCGCTCGCACCTCGCGGCGACGCTGACGTTCGTCGTCGTCGGCGCCGGGCCGACCGGCGTCGAACTCGCCGGCGCGCTGTCCGAGATCGGGCGGCAGACGGTCGCGAAGGACTTCCGCTCGTTCGACCCGCGCACCCTGCGCGTCGTGCTGGTCGAAGGCGCACCGCGCGTGCTGTCGGCGTTCTCCGAGAAGCTGTCGGCGAAGGCGCTGGCGCAGCTCGCCGGCCACGGTGTCGAGGTCCGCCTCGGCACGCACGTGACGAAGATCGACCAGACCGGTGTCTGGATCGGCGAGGAACACCTGCCCGCGCGCACCGTGCTGTGGGCGGCCGGCGTCGCCGCCTCACCGCTCGGCAAGGCGCTCGGCGTGCCGGTCGATCGCGCCGGCCGCGTCACGGTCGCGCCCGACCTGACCGTCCCCGGCCACCCGAACGTGTTCGTCGCCGGCGACCTGATGCAGTTCACGCAGGACGGGCAATCGCTGCCGGGGATCGCGCCGGTCGCGATCCAGTCCGGACGCCACGTCGCGCGCAACCTGCGCGCCCTGGTCGCCGGGCGCCCGACGACGCCGTTCCGCTACCGCGACAAGGGCTCGCTGGCGACGATCGGCCGATCGGCAGCGGTCGGCCGCGTCGGCAAGTGGGAGGTCAGCGGCTTCTTCGCCTGGTGGATGTGGTGGCTGATCCACATCGCCTACCTGATCGGCTTCCGCAACCGCATCGCCGTGATGATCGGCTGGGCCTGGCAGTACTTCGCCTTCTCGCGCGGCGCGCGCCTGATCACGGGCCGGGCGTGGGAGCCGGCGCGGCCGCCGCACATCGGGCCGCCCTGATCTACTACTCCCGCGTTTTCTCGCCTGGCGAGCGGATTCGCCGTCGGCGAGCGGGAGTAGTAGTCGCCCCTGGA
>CAYMRG010000794.1:0-2054 GCA_964392555.1 uncultured candidatus Brocadiaceae bacterium | reverse complement strand
GGCGGCGCTGCCGATGCCGACGCAGTGGACGGTGACGCCGGCCTCGCGTGCCCGCGCCGCGGCCAGCCGACCCGAGTCGCCGAACGCCTCGCCATCGGTCAGCAGCACGATCGCCGGCGCCGTCGCGAACGCGTTCGCCGACCGCAGCGACGCCACGCCGGCGTCGATCGCGGCACCGAGGTCGGTGCCACCGCGCACGAGCCCGGGCGCCAGCGTCGCCGCGGTCTGCGCGACCGCCGCGCCGTCGCCGGTCAACGGCACCAGCCGCCGCGCCGTGCCGCCGAACACGACCAGGCCGAGGCGCGCGCCGGTCGCCGCCGCGGCGAGCGCTTCGATCTCGGCCTGCGCCGCGGCGAACCGCGACGTGCCGAAGCGCGTTGCCGGCACGTCGCGCGCCGCCATCGACAGCGACACATCGAGGCAGACGACGACGTCGGCGCCGACGACCTCGCCGCGCGCGCGGCCCCAGACCGGCAGCAGCGCCAGCAGCACCAGCGCGCCGGCCAGCGCGTGCAGCAGCAAGCGCGTCCGCGCGAACGCCGGCCGACCGGCCAGCGCGGTCGTGCGCGCGCCGAGCGGCGGTTCGCGGCGCCGGCGGCGGCGCGCGAGCCGCCACGCCGCGATCGCCCACAGCAACGCCGCAGCGACGACCCCCGGCCACCACCACGGCCACAGCAGTGCCATGGCGATCACGGCAGCACCTCGAGCCACGTCGCGCCGAGCCAGCGGCCGAGCACCCACAGCAGCAGCGCCAGCGCGAGCGCCAGCGGAAAGCCCTCGTGCACGCGCCAGCGCGGCTCGGCGAACGGCGCCGCTTCGAGCGCGTCGATCGCCGCGTAGGCGCGCTGCAGCGCGGCGCGGTCGCCGGCGACGAACGCGCGGCCGCCGGTCGCCGCCGCGAGCTGCGCGACGGCCGCGGTGTCGAGCGGTGCCCTGGCACCGTCGGCGCGCGTTCGACCGCTGCCGACGACCACGACGTGCACGCGCACGCCGAACTGCGCGCAGAGCTGCGCCGCGTGCTCGGGCGCGATCTCGTCGGGGGCACCGCGGACGGCGACGTTCTCGTCGCCGTCGGTCAGCAGCACGACGACGCGCCCCTGTTCCGGCGCGCGCGCCAGCACGGTCGCGGCGAGCGCGACCGCGGCGCCGAGGCCGGTCGCGTCCTCGGCGGTGTCGGGCGGCACCAGCGCGACGTCGCCGAGCAGTTCGGCGAGCGCGGCGTGGTCGACGGTCGGCGGACAACGCAGGTCGGCGTAGCGCGCGAACTCGACGCAGCCGACGCGGTCCTCGCCGCGCGCGCCGACGAACGCCGCCGCGACCTCCTTGGCGACCGCGAGCCGCGTGCGGCCCGGCACCAGGTCCTCGGCGGCCATCGACGAGCTGCGGTCGAGGCACAGCAGGATCGACCGGCCGAGCCGTTCGGGCGGCAGCGGCTCGGTGGCGAACGGCCGCGCCAGCGCGACCACCAGCAGTGCGGCGCCGAGCAGTTCGAGCAGCCATGGCAGCGCGACCAGCCGTTCGCGGAACGACCGCGGCCGCGGCCACGCGGCCGCCTCGGCCATCACCGCGCGCGGCACGGCGCGGTGATGCCACCACGCGAGCACCGGCAGCAGCGCGAGCAGCCACAGCCAGCCGGGTGCGCGCAGCGTGTCGTAGAAGGCACTCATGCGGTCGCTCCGCTGCTCGCCGCGACGAACGCATCGGCCGACGCGCGCAGCGCGCGCAGGCCCTCGGCGGTCGGCCGGTGCGCCGCGAACTTGACCAGGTCGCACGCCTGCAGGCACGCCTGCAGCGATTCGCGGCCCGCGGGCACGCGCGCGACGAGTTCCTGGCTGGTGCGCGAACGCCAGGCGCCGACGCCGAGGTCGCCGCAGTGACCGCGCACGATCGCCGCGACCGCGATCGCGTGCGCCAACACCGCCGCGGCGTCGCTCGGGTCGGGTTCGCGCAGCGCGGCGAGTGCAGCGCGCGCGGCGGCGCCCGGCACCACCACGGGCGGGACCTCGGCGGCCGCGGCCGGCGGCTGGGCCACGCGAGCGCGCCGCGCGAGCCAC
>CAYMRG010000793.1:0-2055 GCA_964392555.1 uncultured candidatus Brocadiaceae bacterium | reverse complement strand
CGGCGAGCTGGAACTCGTAGACGCCCGGCGCCGTGCAGCGCATCGCCTCGGCGATGCCCTCGGCGGCGATCTCGGCCGAACGGCGCAGCAGCGCGAGTTCGCCCGGCGACTTGTGCGGCCGCATCGCGAACAGCACCGGCTCGAGCGCCTCGACGGCCAGCGCCGGCGCGGGGAACCTCGCCGTCAGGTGGTCGACGAACGCCTGCTCGCGCCAGGTGCGGCCGTCGAGCTCGTTCCTGGCGACGCCGCGCGCCACGCCGTCGGCCTGGCCCGGCGTGCTGCCGAGCCGCGCCGCCGCGGCGGTCGGCGTGTAGAGCTGCGGCCGTGCGCCGCCGCTGCCGCTGGCCATCAGCGCCTCGAGCCGCGGCATCAGGTTGCGCACGTTGCCGACCGTCGCGAAGCCGGTCTTCGCCGCCGCCTCGTCGCCGGGCGCGAGGAAGTCGCCGTTCCAGGTCGCGGCGAAGCGCGAGAACGGCGGCACCAGCAGCTCGTCGACCTGCAACGCGCCATCGGCGCCGCCGGCCAGCACCAGCGCGAGCCCCGGTTCGCCGACGCCGCTGAGGTAGAGGAAGTCCTGGTCCTGCACGAACGGCCCCATGTCCGCCGCGGTCTCGGCGCCGCGCACGACCGCGACCCACGGCGCGTTGCCGCTCGCCGCGTGCAGCCGACGGGCCAGCTCGACGCGGCGGGCGCGGAACTCGGCCTTGTCGAGCGGGGCCGGTGGTTCGGGCAAGGCCGCGATCGCCGTCGCGGGATCGGCCGGCGCCGGTGCGGGCGTCTGCGATGGCAGGCAGGGGAGCACGAGCAACGGCAGCAGCCATCGCGTGAGCAGGGGGGAGCGCATGGGCGCACCATACGCTGCTGCGCGGCGGCGCGTTGGCGAAGCCGGCGAATCGGCTAGGCTGCCGGGATGCGCCGCGTCATCGCCTTCGTTCCGCTCGTGCTTTCGGTCGCGCTGGCGCAGAGCGAGCCCGATCCCGGCCATTCGCGCCACGGCGGCGAGTTCGACGAAGGGCCGCGCCAGGCCGCGTCGCCGATGCCGGGCATGAGCGACGCCGTGCACGTCCCGGTCGCGGGCCTCGACGCCGAGTCGCAGCGGCTGTTCGACCAGGCGGTCACGCAGCAGCACGGCTTCTGGTACTTCGAGGCCGAGCGCAGCTTCCGCGAGGTCGCGCGGCGGCATCCCGAGTGTGCGATGGCATTCTGGGGGATGGCGATGGCGAACGTCGAAGCGCCCGAGCGCGCCGCCGGGTTCGCGGCCGAGGCGGTGCGACGGCGCGCCGGCGCGGACCACCGCAGCCAGCTCTGGATCGACGCCTATGCGCGCTTCTACGGCATCGACGACGCCCGGCGTGACGTGCTGGTGAACGCCGATGCCGAGGCGTTCGCTGCGCAGAAGAAGGAGTTGGCGGCCGCGGCGAAGGGGCGCGACGAGGCCGCCAGGCAGGCGGCGCAGCGTCGCCTGATCGACGACCTCGGCGCGATCGTCGGCGAGTTCCCCGACGACCTCGAGGCCAAGGCGTTCCTCGCGCTCGAGATATGGCTCGCCTACGACTGGGGCGGCGGCATCCCGATCGTCTCGCACGCGGCGGTCGACGCGCTGCTCGACGCGGTGTTCGCCCGGCAGCCGATGCATCCCGCGCACCACTACCGCATCCACCTCTGGGACCAGAAGGACGCGAAGCGCGCGCTCGCCTCGGCCGCGCTGGTCGGCGCGGCGGCGCCGGGGATCGCCCACCAGTGGCACATGGCCGGCCACATCTACGACAAGCTGCATCACCACCGCGAAGCGGCGTGGCAGCAGCTCGCGTCGGCGTGCGTCGACCACACGCAGATGCAGCGCGACCACGTGATGCCGTTCCTGATCCACAACTACGGCCACAACCAGGAATGGCTCGCGCGCAGCCTGTCGTGGACCGGGCGCGGTCGGGAAGCGCTCGAGATCGCGGCTGCCGTAGAGATTGATCTCGGGGATGGCAGCGAGCTCCTCCCAGAGGATGCGCAGCAGCTCGTCTTCGTGCCTGGCGATGACATCCATGCCGATGCGCCTCAGGA
>CAYMRG010000792.1:0-2069 GCA_964392555.1 uncultured candidatus Brocadiaceae bacterium | reverse complement strand
AAACACAGAGAACACAGAGACCACAGAGAAGAACCAGAAGGGAAGAACCAGAAGGGAAGAACCAGAAGAGAAACCAGAAGAGGAACCAGAAGAGAAGCAGAGAGGGGGCTGAAGAGAGGGGGCGTCAGCGCCGGAGGAACTCGGTGACGCGGTCGAAGGCTGCGGCGCTTTCGAGCAGGAGGCTGTGGCCGGCTTCGGGCAGGCAGGCGTACTCGGCGCCGGGGATCAGGCGCGCGGTCGCCGCGACTTCGCGCGGCAGGGTGAGCGTGTCTTCGGCACCGGCCAGGCAGAGCGTCGGGCAGCGCACGCGGTCGCCGAGCGGGGCGCCGTCGAAGGCCTGCAGCGCCTGGGCCTGCGCCAGCATGAAGGCGCGCGACTCCTCGCTGGGTTTCGTGCTGCGGACGATGTCGTCGACCACGCCGGGCCGTGCGTTGAGGAAGGTCTCGCCGAACAGGAAGGGCGCGGTCAGGTCGCCGAGCAGGCGGCCGTCGACCTCGCTGCACAGCAGTTCGAACCAGCGGTAGACGCGGCGGCTGCGCGGCGTCTGCAGCGCCGAGCTGCACAGCATCACGAGCCGGTCGATGCAGCTGCCCTGGGACGCGGCGGCGAGCAGTGCGACCTTGCCGCCGAGCGACGTGCCGACCAGCGCGACCGGCCGCGGCAGCGTCGCGGCGACCGCGAGCAGGTCGTGCGCGGCGGCGGCGAAGTCGAAGACGTTGCCGGGCAGGGTGCTCGACGGCGCGATGCCGACCGGGTCGAGCGCGGCGCAGGTGAAGCCGGCGCGGGCGAAGCGGCGCGGCAGCGTGCCGAACAGGCGCGCGCCCGAGCCGAGGCCGGGCACCAGCACGACGCCGGGACCCTCGCCGTCGCGGCTGAAGTGGATCGTGCGGCCGTTGCGCAGGACGGATGGCATCGTCGCAGCGTAGGGCCGCGGCGCGTCGCGGGCGAGCGTCAGCGCTTCTGCAGCACGTAGTCGCGTTCGATCGCCGGCAGCATCGTCAGCACGAGGTCGCCGGTGATCCGCAGGCTCGCCGGCGCGAGGTTGGCCAGCGTGTCGGTCGGCTTGTGCCAGTGGGGGTTGCCGTTCAGGTCGATCAGGTCGAGCGCCGGGATGCCGACCTCGAGGAACGGCTTGTGGTCGTCGGCGGCCGCCTCGGCGCGGCGGAACACGTGCTGCTGGTGGCCGCAGGCGACGGCGGCGCTCCACAGCAGCTGCCGCAGGTGCGTCGTCGAGTAGAGCTCTTCCTGGATGTGCAGGTCGGTGCGCCCGACCATGTCGAGCAGCACCATCGCCGCGATCCGCGACGCCTCACCGAGCAGCTCGGCGTCGCGCTGGCGCTTGACGTAGCGCTTGCTGCCGAACAGCGCGCGCGCCGCGTCGTTCCACGACCAGTCGAGGCTCTCCTCGCCGTCGAAGAACACCAGCTCGATCGTCGCCTCGCGCGGTCCGGCGGCCAGCAGCGGCGCCAGCGCCAGCAGCACGGCGACGCCGCTCGCGCCGTCGTTGGCGCCGACGAACGCGAAGTTGTGCTCGGGATCCGGATGCCCCGACATCCGCTTGGTGTCGTGGTGGCACGCCAGCACGATCCGCTCCTGGCGCTTGCCGGGGATCGTCGCCGACAGGTTGGTGAAGGTGATCTTCTCCTTCGCGTCGGTCCATGTGTCGCGCTCGGCGGCGATGCCGCAGCCGCGCAACTGGGCCTCGATGTAGTCGAGCTGCTGCGTCCAGCCCGGCGTGCCGGGATCGCGCTGGCCCATCTCGGTGATCGCGCGCGCATGCGCGAATGCCCGGTCGCCGAAGTCGGCCGGCGTGCGCACCGCCGTCAGCGGCAGGACTTCGCTCTGGGAGATCGCGGGATCCTGCGGCAGGCGGACCGCGCCGCCGCCGTCAGCCGGTGGCGGCTTGCGGGTGGCGAGCGAGGCGCCGATGCAGGCGGCGAGGATCGCGCCGGCGGCGCCGTAGATGGTCGTAGTGCGCACGAGCTGGCTCCGGTTCATCGATACGGACTCACTTCTTGCCGAGGCAGAACGCTTCGAGATCGGGCAATGCGGCGACCACGAGGTCGCCG
>CAYMRG010000791.1:0-2082 GCA_964392555.1 uncultured candidatus Brocadiaceae bacterium | reverse complement strand
GGCAGCTTGGCCATGCGCGGGTTCTAGCAGGTCGCCGCCGCGATTTCCGCAGCGCTGGCGCGACGCGGCGCGGCGCGCTCGACTACCGGTCTCCAACCGCGAACCGACCATGCACCGCCACCTCGTGATCCTGACCGGCGCCGGCATCTCCGCCGATTCCGGCGTCCGCACGTTCCGCGACGCCGGCGGCCTTTGGGAAGGCCATCGCCCCGAGGACGTCGCGACGCCCGAGGCGTGGGCGGCCGATCCGCGGCTCGTCTGGCGCTTCTACCAGGAACGGCGCGCGCAGCTCCGCGAGGTCGCGCCGAACGCCGCGCACTCTGCCCTCGCCGCGCTCGCCGAACGGCTGGCGACGACGCGCCACCAGCTCTCGGTCGTCACGCAGAACGTCGACGACCTGCACGAGCGCGCCGGCAGCGACGTGCTGCACATGCACGGCGAACTGGCGCTGCTGCGCTGCGAGCAGTGCGGCGAGACGATCCGCAACCTGACGTTCCTCGACGCCGGCCGCTTCCTGCCGTGCGAGGCGTGCGGCCACCCGCGCCTGCGGCCCGACATCGTCTGGTTCGGCGAGGTCCCCTACCACCTCGGCGAGATCGACGCCGCGCTGCGGACGTGCACGCACTTCGCGGCGATCGGCACCAGCGGCACCGTCTACCCGGCCGCCGGCATGCTGCAGATCGCGCGCTCGCGCGGCGCGCGGACGTATGTGCAGGCGCTCGAGCCGCCGCACAACCTCGACCCGCGCGACGAGTTCGTCGCCGGTCGCGCCGCCGAGGTCGTGCCAGGCCTGCTGGCGCGGCTCGCCGACGAGCTGGGCTGATCAGCGTGCCCACATCACCGGGGAACGATCGCAATCCGCGACGCGGGCAGATCGAAGCGCAGGATGAAACGTTCGGCGAGCTGCCTGCCGAGCGCCGAGGGATAGGGCGGCGCCGCCCCCGCGCGACGGCAGAGCGGCGCTACCAGGCTGACCCCCCCCAGCGGCACGTCCCCGATGCGCAGATCCGAGGCCGTGAAGGCCACCAGGCCGTCGTGGTCGGTCATCGATCCGATCGCCCGGATCCGCTTCCTCGACAATGGCGCGCCGGCCACCACGGCACCGGCGCCGAGCTGCAGGGGTATCGGCGAGGTCAGGGGCAAGGTGCAGGGCACCGTGACGTTCTTCCCCCACGCGACCGGCACGATCGGTAAGCCGGTGAGCCAGGTGACCGGCACGAAGCCGCCATCCTCGGCGAAGGCTCCCGGGGGCTGCAGGCGGAGGCTCGGCACCTCGGCGTCCAGTTCGGCGCAGCAACGCAGCAGCAGGGCCGCGCCGATGATTCCTGCGCGCGCATCTTCACTGCCTGCCCCGTTCAGGTCGTCGGGACCCTCGATGTGGACCGGGAGGTTGCGGAACATCATGGGCCCGATCGCCACTTCCGGGACGCGGGCGACCGACGCCCCAGGCGCCACGACGGCACCGAGTGCCTCGGCGGCTGCGCGCGAGAGCCGCGTCTCGGGACTGACCGGCACCAGGGCAAGCCACACCTTGCGGGATCCGTGGACGGCCGCGAGTTCGAGCACGTACCGGTCGCTGCGTCGCGTTTCGACCTCGCCGGCCGCCACGAACGCGACGCTCGCGGCGGGCAAGGGTGGCGTGGCGTCGACCGCGGCGAATGCCACGTCTTGCCACGCCGCGTCGCGGTAGCCGCTGCCCGTCGACGAAAGCGCCGCATGCGGCAACCAACGCCCTCCGTGTGACGCGTAGCCGTCCAGGCGATACCAGGTGGCGTACCACGACGATTCGCCGACGTAGGCGACGGCTGCCGTCCGACCGGTCGCAGGGTCGAGGCGAAGACGGGTAACCGCCCCGCTCGGGCCGATCAACATCAGCTCGTCGGGGCCACCCGGCACTCGGTCCGGGGCCATCGCCAGGTGGAACCCTGCGGGTGGTTCGGTCCACTGGCCGGTGAACGCCAACGCGAACCCCTTCAGGAGGTCGCGCTGCTCGGCCGTCGGCGGCACCGGCAGGTTGCCGTCGACGACCCCCCAGACATGGTCGCCCCAGTCGCAATTCTGCTCCGACGACGCGAGATCGAT